>DASPNR010000024.1 GCA_035626395.1 Candidatus Limnocylindrales bacterium
CCTGCTGCGCCGCTACGGCGACGAGATCGCTCTCGGCCGCTTCACGATCAGCGACGATTCCGACCAGATCTCGATCCTGCGCGGCGCGATGCGCGAGGTGAAGATGGACAGCGCCGCGCTGCAGCCGGCGCAGGTGCTGTCGCGAATCTCGCTGCTCAAGGGACGCCTGTACACGCCCGAGTCCGCGCTCGACGCTGCAACCGACGACAAGGAGCAGCTCGTGGCGCACGTCTGGAAGCGCTACGACGAGCAGCTTCGCCGCTCGCGGGCGCTCGACTTCGACGACATCCTCCTGCAGGCGCTGGCGCTTCTGAAGAAGAAAGGCGGCGCCGCCGACCTGCTGCGCGAACGGTACCGCTACGTCATGGTGGACGAATACCAGGACACCAACGGCCCGCAGTACGAGATCGTGCACGCCATCGCCCGCCGCCACGGGAACCTGTGCGTGGTCGGCGACGACGATCAGTCGATCTACGGCTGGCGCGGCGCCGACATCGGCAAGATCCTGAGCTTCGAGCGCGACTACAAGAACGCGACGGTCATCAAGCTGGAGACGAACTATCGCTCCACGGCCCACATCCTCGACGCCGCCAACCGCGTCATCCGCAACAACCCGAACCGTCACGACAAGACTCTGCGCGCCCACGCCGGTCCGGGAAGCCCGGTGCGCGGCCTGCTGCTGGACGACGAGAACGAGGAGGCGGCGCACGTCGTCGGCGAGATCCGGCGGCAGGTCGAGGCCGGCCAGGCGAGCTGGGGCGATTTCGCCATCCTGTTTCGAACCGGGCCGCAGGCACGCGTGTTCGAGGCCGAGCTGCGGGCCGAGCGCGTGCCCTACACGCTGGTCGGCGGCATGTCGTTCTTCGACCGCAAGGAGATCCGCGACATCGTCGCGTACCTGAAGGTGCTCGTGAATCCCGACGACGAGCTGGCGCTGCTGCGCGTGATCAACTGCCCGCCGCGCGGCATCGGCAAGGCTTCGATCGACCGCATCCTGCAGCATGCGTCCGATCACGGTGTGTCGGTTTCGGAAGCCTTCTCACGCGCGGCGTCGGTCGACGGCGTTCCGGCCGCGGCTGCCGAGGCGTGCACCGTCTTTCTCGGCGTTCTGTCATCCCTGCGCACGTGCGGGCTGCCGCTGGAGAACCTGGTCGCCCATGTCATCGAGACCGTCGCCTACCGCACCGAGGTCGAGCGCAGCTATCCCACGGCCGAGATGCAGGCGCAGCGCTGGGGGGCCGTCGAGGAGGTCGTGAACTTCGCCGAGAACCACCGCCGCCGGCACGGGGCCAAGGCCACGCTCGAGAGCTTTCTGCACGACCTGGCTCTCGAAGCCGACGACGACCCGACCAGCGGCGACTCCCGCCGGCGAGACAGCGTCACGCTGATGACGCTGCACGCGGCCAAGGGCCTCGAGTACCCGAAGGTCTATCTCGTGGGGCTCGAAGAGGGCCTGCTGCCGCACGCACGCGCGGCGGCGGAAAACAGCATCGACGAGGAGCGGCGCCTCGCCTACGTCGGCATCACGCGGGCGCGCGAGGAGCTCACGTTCACGCGCACACGCAGCCGAGCGCGCTACGGACGGCGCGAGCCCTCGATGGCCTCACGGTTCCTGTACGAGTTTGCGGGACAGAAGCCGCCGCCGGACTGGGTGCCGGCGGGCGAGAAGCGGCCGCTGATCGGTGCCGGCGCCGGCAAGAAGCCGGCGGCCAAGGCGGCCGCCGTGCGCAGGAAGCGGCGGCCGGCGAGGCAGGCCGCAAGGTAGCGAGCGAGCTACCCGCCGATCCCGAGCTCTTCCTGCTCGAGCTTCCTGGCCTTGTCGCGCAGGTCGGCCGCGCGCTCGAAGTCCAGACGGTCGGCGGCCTCGCGCATCAGCCGGCGCAGTCGCTCGATCTCCGCCTTGACGTCGCGCTCGCTCTGATAGCGCGGGCCCTCCTCGGCCACCTCGGGGATGGGCGCATAATCCATCTCGGCGAAACGGATCAGCGGATCCTCGATGGCCTTGCTGACGGTGCGCGGCGTGATGCCGTGCTCGGCGTTGTAGGCCGTCTGGATGGCGCGGCGGCGGTCGGTCTCCTCGATGGCCTGCTTCATGGAATCGGTCATCACGTCGGCATACAGGATGACCTTGCCGTGCAGATTGCGCGCCGCGCGCCCGATCGTCTGGATGAGCGAGCGCGCCGAACGCAGGAAGCCCTCCTTGTCGGCGTCCAGGATCGCCACCAGCGAGACCTCCGGAAGATCGAGGCCTTCGCGCAGCAGGTTGATGCCCACGAGCACGTCGAAAACGCCCCTGCGCAGGTCGCGGATGATCTCGGTGCGCTCGATCGTATCGATGTCCGAGTGCAGGTACCGGACGTTGACGCCGATGTCGCGGTAGTAGTCGGTCAGATCCTCGGCCATCTTCTTGGTCAGCGTGGTCACGAGCACGCGCTCGTTCGCTTCCACGCGCTTTCGCACCTCGTCGAGAAGATCGTCGACCTGGTTGCCGGCGCGCCGCACCTCGATCTCCGGATCCACCAGGCCAGTGGGCCGTACGAGCTGCTCGACGATGACGCCGCCGCTCCGCTGGATCTCGTAGTCGCCCGGAGTTGCCGAGACATAGACGCACGGCCCGATGATCCGCTCGAACTCCTCGAACTTGAGCGGCCGGTTGTCGAGCGCCGAGGGCAGGCGGAACCCGAACTCGACCAGCGTCTCCTTGCGCGAGCGATCGCCGCGGTACATCGCCCCGATCTGCGGAACCGTCACGTGGCTCTCGTCGAGAAACACGAGGAAGTCCTTGGGGAAGTAGTGCAGCAGCGTGGGCGGCGTCTCGCCGGGCTTGCGGCCGGTCAGATGGCGCGAGTAGTTCTCGACGCCGGGGCAGGTGCCCATCTCCGAGAGCAGCTCGATGTCGTAGAGCGTGCGCTGCTCCAGGCGCTGCGCCTCCAGCAGCTTGCCGGCCAGGCGCAGCTCGGCCAGGCGGGTCCCCAGTTCCTGGCGGATGCCCTCGAGCGCGTTCTTCATCGTCTGCGCCGAGGTCACGTAGTGGCTGGCCGGATAGACGCACAGCCGCTCGGTGCGGCCGGTGACCTTGCCGCGCAGCGGATCGATCTCCTTGATCGCCTCGACCTCGTCGTCGAAGAACTCGACGCGCACTGCGCGCGAGTCCTCGTAGACGGGGAATATTTCGACGACGTCGCCGCGCACGCGGAACGTGCCGCGATGGAAATCGATGTCGGAGCGCTTGTACTGGATGCGCACCAGCTTCTCGAGCACCTCGTCGCGGTCGATGCGCATGCCCTCTTCCAGGAACAGCAGCATCTCGAAATACTCGTGCGGCGAGCCCAGGCCGTAGATGCACGAGACCGACGCCACGATCAGGACGTCGTTGCGCTCCAGCAGCGCGCGCGTGGCGGAGTGGCGCAGCTTGTCGATCTCGTCGTTGATGGAGGAATCCTTCTCGATGTAGGTGTCGGTGGAAGGGACGTAGGCCTCGGGCTGGTAGTAGTCGTAGTACGAGACGAAGTAGCGGACCGCGTTCTCGGGAAACAGCAGCTTGAACTCGTTGTAGAGCTGCGCGGCCAGGGTCTTGTTCGGCGCCAGCACCAGGGCGGGCCGCTGCGAGCGGGCGATCACGTTGGCCATCGTGAAGGTCTTGCCCGAGCCCGTGACGCCGAGCAGCGTCTGATGGCGCAGGTCCTGCTCGATGCCTTCGGTCAGCGCGGCCACGGCCTCGGGCTGATCGCCCTGAAGCTCGAAGTCCGTGAACAGATGGAAGCGGCCGGTACGTTCCACGACCTGCCAAGCTAGCGCAGGCCATCGGTGGAACCGAGCCATTTCCTGCCCAGGAGCCGTTTTGACCTGAGGCGGCCCCGCACCTAAGTAGGCGCGGTGCTGCGCCTCATCTTCACGATGGTCATCACCATCCTCATCGGCGTCGGGCTCGGCTACTTCATGTGGGGCAGCCGCGTGGTGCGGCTGACCGAAAGCCTCAATCAGATCACGCTGGAGTACGACGCCTTGCGCAGCGAGCTGGCCACTCGCCCGCCGCGCGCCAGCGGCGGCGGCCCGGTGCCGAGCGACGAGCTTCGCGTCATCAACGAAGGCGTGGCAGCGCTGCGCCAGGAACAGGCGGCGCAGAGAGTTCTTCTCGATCAGCTCACCGCCACCGCGGCAAACCCCGGCGGCGCAGCCGCAGCCACGGCGTGCGAAGACAATGCGCGCAACCTGCGAACCGAACTCGATCGCTGCAATGCCGACAAGCAGGATCTGCAGGCGCGCGTCAACGGCGCGCCCCGCTCTCCTTCGCCGAGCGAGCCGCCGTATTCTCCGCCGATCCCGCGCCGCCCGGATCCCCGCTACGACAATCGCTACTGAGCGCTAGTGTGCCGGCGCTTCGTCCGGCGGCGGCGCGTCTTCGGGATGGACGTCGCCTTCGGGCGCCGCCTGCGGCCGCGGCCTGGCCGCGGGCTTTTGCGCTCCGGGAGCGGGCCTGGCCGGCGCCGGCTCGGCCTTCTTGTCCTGCTCGGCGCGAGGCGGCGCGCCGTCGACGTAGCCGAGACCGCGCAGCTGTTCCCACGTCTTGTCGTCGACGGGCATGTCGGTGGCCTCGCGCGCGGCCTGCTCGTAGCTGTCGATGAGCTGGGGCACGCGGCCGATGGCCGCAGCGACGTCCGGCATGACCTTGCCTTCCATGTCGCGGCCGATGGGTTGCCCCATCAGATAGAGCACCGTCGGCGTGACGTCCTCGATGTACGTGCGCGCTCCGGTTCCGGGCTCGATGCCCGGCCCGTGCACCAGGTAGATGCCGTCGGCGTGATGCGTGCCGATGTGCTTGGTCTTGTCGGGCGTGCTTTCGAAGCCGTGGTCGGAGGTGATGACGACGTAGAAATCGTCGCCCTCCACCGCTGCCAGCAGCTTGCCCAGCGCCTCATCGGTCTTGCGATACGAGTCGGCGACGGCGCTGCCGTAGCGCTTGGCGCGCTGCGGGTCCATGCCCTCGTAGTCTTCGGCGTGGCCGTAGGCCCAGTACGGATGGGAGACGCGGTCCACCAGCGTCATGATGAACGCGAACAGCTTCCAGTCGTCTCCGGCGTACAGCGTTGCCGCCCTGGCCTGGATGTCGAAGACCTGGACGAGGTGCTCGTAAAGGTACTCGGCGGTATCGGGCTGATTCCAGCGGCTCCAGCCCGGGCCCTCGGGGATGTAGGGCTCACCGAGCTTCTCGGAGACCTGCGCGCGCAGCTCCTTGGGATGGCTCATGATGATGCCCTCGTCGGTGCGATACAGCGGCGAGACGTAGAACTTGTCCGCGTCCAGACGCTTGACGCGCATGACGCCGGCGTAGTTCGGCCGCGATTTCACCTTGGCCTGGAACCATGGTGACCACGCGCCCGGCTCCAGCTTCTTGACGTTGGCCAGGATGGCCTCGGCGTTGTCGCGGTAGGCCACCGAGACCTTGGGCTCCAGCAGCGCCTGCTCGGTGAAAACCTCGCCGGTGTTGCCGGAGAACGTCGAGCCGCTCAGAGGAAAGCCCGAGAGCATCACGCCCTTGACCGGGTCGGGCGGGAACGTGGAGGGAACGTTGAAGACGTGCGTCTTCATGTCCTTTTCGCGCAGGATCTCCCAGATGGCGTTGACGCGCCGATGGATGGACTGGGAGGTCTTCCAGTCCTGCACTCCATGCGTCTTGTGGCCGAAGCCCGTGAAGATGGTCGTCCACACGACCGGAGAGAGGATGGGCGGGCGCGATTCGAGGATTCCGTGCAGGCCCTCCTTGTAGAGACGGGCGAGGTTCGGCAGCTCCCCTCTCTCCATCATCGGCTCGATCTCGGTCCAGGTGCCGCCGTCGATGCCGAGCACCATCACGCGCGCGCCGTCCTGCGTTCCATCGGATGTGCAGCCGCCAGCGAGCGCCGCCGCCAGCAAGAGCACGATCGTCCATCGCTTCATTCCAGACTACCGTTCCTCGTCCGTTTCACGCGCGGCCAGGGCTGCCGCAGCGGTGCGCGCGGGCGGCAGACGCACATCCGCACGCAGAAGGGGTAAGAGAATTCTTAGACTTCTTGGGGGTCTGCAGCTAGAGTTGCCCACGAGTCCTCCCATGGCAAGTCTCGTGTTGCGTACGCTGACCGTCGTACTGACGGCGTTGGCCCTCTCCCTTTACTCGCGCGCACCCGGTGCCGTCGCCCGGAGCGACACGCCGGTATGCGAAGGATGCAACGTCATCCTCATCTCCTTCGACACCGTGCGCGCGGACCACATGAGCCTGTATGGCTACGATCGCAAGACCACGCCGAACGTCGACCAGTTCGCGCAGGACGCCGTGGTGTTCGAGAAGGCGATCTCGCAGGCTGCGTGGACCCTGCCGGCGCACGGCTCGATGCTGAGCGGGCTGTATCCGGGCCGGCTCGGCGTCGTGCACTATCCGGCCGTCCGCGTTCTGCCGCGGGTCAATCGCGTCCTGCCCGAGGTTTTCGGCGCCGCCGGCTACGTGACCGGCGGCTTCAACGGCGGCGGGTTCGTGTCCGACCACTACGGCTTCGACCGCGGCTTCGACATCTACAAGAGCGGCGGCCGGCGCTTCGAGCACAACCTGGATCGGGCGATCGCCTGGCTGCGCACCAATCGCGAGCGCAAGTTCTTCGCGTTCATCCATGGCTACGACGCGCACCGGCCGTACTACTCCAAGCCGGCCGACAAGAGGGCCATGGACCTCGATCCCGGCGCCGCCACCGAGCAGGGCCGCTACTGCCTGCGCGACAGCCGCGATGAGCCGAGCAACGAGGATCTGCAGCGCATCATCCGCTACTACGACGCCTCCATTCATCACGGCGACCGCTCCCTCGGCGTCCTCTTCCGCGCGCTGCGTCAGCTCGGCCTGATGGAGAAGACGGTCATCCTGTTGACCTCGGACCACGGCGAGGAATTCTTCGAGCACGGCAACTGCGACCACGTCCGCTTTCTATATCGCGAGACGGTGCACGTGCCTTACGTCCTCTACGTTCCCGGCTACTCCAAGGGTGGGCGCCGCGTGTCCGGACAGATTCCGGCATCGATATCGGTGGCGCGCACGCTGCTGGACATCACCGGCATCGAGCACGCCATGCCGGGCGTCTCGCTCGTGCCCATGCTCGAGCGCAAGCAGCGCGAGTTCCCGATCGTCTACAGCGAGGCCAGCAGCACCGCCGGAACTCTGGGCAGCCGCGGCAAGTGCATCGCGATCACGCGACCCGATGCCAAGCTGATCTCCTACACCGACGAAGGCGTCGACGAAGCCTACGACCTCTACAAGGACCCTCACGAGACCGAGGTGCTGCCCGAGGATCACCCGGCGTACGACGCCCGCCGCACGCTCCGGGCGTTTGCCAGCGCGCAGCAGGCTCTTCCCAAGCCTTCGGCGACTCCTCCGCCGGCGGAAGAGCAGGAAGCCTCCGTGAACGCGGGCGCGCGCAACGGAGCCGTCGGCGACGAGGCAGACGAGCAAGCGCCCGATGCGGAGCTGGATGAGGAAGGCGATGCGGGCGAGCCGCTCCAGGCCGTCGAGCCCGAGCAAGGCGGTGAGGGCCAAGCGCCGAACGAAACCGGCGGCGGCGCCGACGCGGACGACGAAGCGATGATGCCGGTGCCCGAGGAACTCGAGGAACAGCTCAAGTCGCTCGGTTACCTGGAGTAGCGACCGCGCAGGCGTAGGCCCGCGCTTGCCGGTTCATCCGCGCGGGCAACGTCACGGGCATGCTCGCATGGGCGCGCATCGCGACGACGCCTAGACCGCCCTCGCTTCCGACGGCACGCGCGCACGAATGAAGGCGAGAGTGCCGAACGGAGTCATCCACCGCTCCGTTTCCGCCACGTCGCGGAAGCCTGCCGCGCTCACCAGCGACGGCAGCTCGCCGGCCAGATTGGCGGCCGTCGTCTCGTCGCCGTCGAGCAACCGGAAGCTGATCGCGGCGATGCGCATGAGAGCATTGTGCGGCCTTCCCCAATCGGCGATGTGCAGCTCGCCGCCTGGGCGCAGCAGTGTTCGTGCTGCCGAGAGCGCTTCGCGTTTCTGCGCCGTCGTCAGGTGGTGCAGCATCAGCGTCGTCAGCACGCGGTCGAACGATGCGCGCTCGAAAGGCGGAGCGGTCGCCGACCCCTGCCGCAGCTCGATGGCAACGCCCGCCGCGTCGACCTTGCGCCTGGCGATGGCCAGGATCTTCGGGTCCAGATCGAGCCCCGTCACGTTCGCCTGCTCGCACGCCTGCTTGACCATCAGCGCCAGCGTTCCGGTGCCGCAGCCGAGATCGAGAACGTCGTGCCCCGCCCGGATGCCCGCGACGGTGACCAGACGGCGCTTGAAGAACCGCTCTCCCGTCAGCAGCGCCACGGTGTCGTAGAGCGGCGTCAGCCAGTCCGCGCCGAGCGCGGGGACGAACGACATCGGTGAGGTCTGCGGCTCGCGTTGCGGATCGTTCATGTCGTTTTCTCCTGCGCAGTTCGCTGCCCAGGCCGGCCGCCCTGCTCCCAGCGGCCGATGCCGGGAAGGAAACGACCGGTGCGCGCCGCATACTCGCGATAGCGGCGCCCGTGCGTTGCCTCCAGATACGGCTCCTCGACCCAGCGCACCTGGAGCTCGAGCGCCAGCACCAGCGCGGCCACCGCCGCAAGGGAGAGAACAGTCGGCACCAGAAGCAGCAACCCCAGCAGCGCAAACGTCATGGCCGTGAAGATGGGATTGCGAACCCAGCGAAACGGCCCGCCGTCCACCAGGTCCGTGCGCGCGCTGGCATCGACGCCGATCCGCCACGAATCGCCCATCGCGAGCTGCGCCCACAACGTTCCGGCCAGACCGCACGCGAACAACACGATCCCAGCGGCGTGGGCGGCAGGCCCGTCCCACGGCAGACGATGCGTCCAGCCTGCAAGATCGGCCAAAGGTGCGGCCACCGCCAGCGCGAGCGCGGCTGCGAACATCACTCCCGCCAGCCATTCGAGCGATCCCACGGCGCCGGTGAGCCCGACGAAGCCGGTGGTGCCGGTGCGGCGGTAGTGAATCCAGGCGCGCAGGCCGAAGGCCAGAACACCGAAGAGAACGAGACCGATCAGGGCAACGAGTGGCATCGCGGCAGCTCCTTGCAGCCCGGCAGGCGCCGGGATACACCACTACGAATACGAGCAATTGCTCAGGTTCGCTACTCGGATTCAGGCCCATGCCCCGCACCCGCCGCATCGACACGCTTCGCCCGCGAAAACAGCCGCTTCAGAGCCGGTCGCGCGACACCGTGACGGCGATCCTCAAAGCCGCGGCTCAGGTTTTCACGTCCCGCGGGTACGCCGGCACCACCACCAATCACATCGCCGAGCGCGCCGGCGTCTCGATCGGATCCCTGTACGAGTACTTCCCCAACAAGGATGCGCTCCTGGTGGCCCTCATGGAGGAGCACATTCGCCAGGGCGAGGTCATCCTGGCGCGCGTGGCCCTGGAGGCTCCGAGCGGCCCTGGTCACGTTCGCGAGATGATCAGCCGTTTCGTGACGGCGATGGTGGACTTGCACGCGCGGGACCGACAGCTGCACCGCGTGTTGTTCGAGGAGGCGCCGCTGCCTCGCCGCGTGCGCCGCCAGCTCGCCGAGGTGGAGGAGCGCATCACCGCGCGAGTGGCCGATTACCTTCGCATGCATCCGGCGGTGACTCGCCGCGACCCCGCGCTTGCCGCTGCCGTCGTCGTGCAGACGGTCGAAGGGCTGACACACCGGCTCGTCGTGCATGGAGAGGGGCCGGCGCGGTCGCAGGCGTACGTCGAAGAGATCGTGACTCTGGTGACGGCCTACCTCAACGCTTCGGCCTGAAACGGCAATGGCACCGTACGCACGCGCGCACGGTGCCATTGCCCTTGGCACGCCGCACCGCCGGGCCGGCGATGAAACGTGTTGTCGATGCTTCAGAAGCCCTGGAACGGCCGGTAGTCGATCTCGAAATGATCGCCGACGCGGAGCATCTTTCCGTTGCCCCAGATGGCACCCGCCCACTCCACCTGCAGGCCCGCCCTGATCCGCCCGCGCGTGCACAGCAGCGTGCCGGCGCCGGCGGCCTTGTCGCCGATGTCGCAGACGCGACCGGCGACGTAGATCAGCACGTCCTCGGGCTCCAGGCCTCCGGCCAGTTCGACGCGTGACTGCGCCCGCATCATGAAGCGGCCCGATATGCGCAGCACCACCGCCGTGTCGCCGTCGCCGCCGCCGTCGAGGCGAAGGACCGACTCGTTGGCGCCAAAAACGTCCTCGATGTCGATGACGTTGATCGCCCCGGGAACCGGCGCCGTGATCTGAACAGTCTCGCGCGGGTGCAGCATCAAACGGTCATGGCTCGCGTCGGCGGGCATCAGATCCAGCTCCGAAGCAACGTAGCCGAACGAAGCTCGTGCCATCGAGCATTGCTCCACCAGCGGATGATCGCCGGTCAGGTCGTAGACCCCGCTGCCGTCGTCTTTCGGCGTCAGCGTTCCAGGCGCCAGGCTGTACGCATCGACGTGGGGCAGCCTGGTGTCGCCGGGCATGCCCGTAGCCCCGCCGCCGCCGCTGGCGACGTTCCCGTCGATCCTGGCATTGACGCCGACGCGGATGGCAGTGCGGCCGGTGTCGCGCATCGCGACCGCGTCGCCGCGGTAGGTGGAAGCTTCCCCGAGAGTGAGCGACTGCGCGCACACGTCGCCTTCGATGATCGCGCTGAAGCCCGTCGTCAGGCGGTCGTTGCCAATGGCCGCGCTGGAAGCGAGCGTCCATGGACACAGGTCGACCATGAGCGGCTCATTGCCCGTGCACACGTCGCTCAGGCAGCGATCGCCGATCGTGCAGGGATCCCCATCCTCGCAGATGGCGCCCTCGGCCATGTCATTGCCCCTGCACATGCCGACGTTGTTGCACTGGTCGTTGCGCGTGCACGGGTTGTCGTCGTTGCACGTGGCGCCCTGCCCCACGTGCTGGCAATTGAACTTGCAGCACGAGAACTCGAAGAAGCAGTTGCCGTCGCTGGTGCAGGGATCGCCGGCAGGGTCGCCGTCGAAGTAGAGGCGCCCGCCGGGATCGCACTCCTCGCTGGGCTCGACCACGCCGTTACCGCATTCGGAAGCGTGCGAGGGAACCGCCACCACGAACGCGCCGCCGGCCAGAAAAGCAGCGGCGAAGAGGATCGCGATCGAAGGTGGGGATTTCCCGGTCGCTGCGCTGCCGGCGAACACACCACACCCGGTCACGGTCGCACGAAGAGTGCTCTCGCGTCGCATAGGATGCCTCGATGCCTGTCGATTCGCGGAGAGCGATCGCGCTCCGCCAGGTAGACTCTAGGCATGCGGGTGCGGGGCCGACAAGAACGGTCGGAGCTTCGACCAGAGCATGAAGCGCTTCGAGTTCCGTTCGTTGGCGCCCAATCGTGTCCGACTGCGATCGTCTCTGCCGCCGTCCCGCGCAGCCCGGCCGTGATTTTTCGACGAATGCCGAGCTACGCGTCCGCAGCGCCGCGGTTTGGTGTGGCGGCTCGTCGTTGCGTGCCGACCTCTACGCGGGAGCGGATTGCGCTGCTCATCGGCGACGCGTCAGACGCTTTGTTGGGGGACATGCGCCGATCTCGCACCTGATGGGCAGGGCAGCGAGACCAGCTGCAATGCCGTCTCAGCAGGCCCGCGTCATGCCCGAAAGAGCGGCGGCCGAGGTCAGGTGCCGGACGGAGGGTCAGCCGGCGACATCGTCGAGAAAACGAATTGCGCCCGTCTCCAACTCGTATTCGGCTCCGACGACGACGAGGCGACCCGACACGACGAGCTCTTCCAGGAGCTGACTGCCGTGACGGAGATGATCGACCGAGGCGCGGACGTTGGCGCGCATGGC
Source organism: Candidatus Limnocylindrales bacterium (assembly GCA_035626395.1). Taxonomy (NCBI): domain Bacteria; kingdom Bacillati; phylum Chloroflexota; class Candidatus Limnocylindria; order Candidatus Limnocylindrales; species Candidatus Limnocylindrales bacterium. The sequence continues at coordinate 11,850 of DASPNR010000024.1, forward strand.
TTCGCGCGTAACCGATTCTTCGCCCGACCTGCCCGCGGCGCAGGCGCGGACCAGCTCCTCGATGTGCGGCGCGATGCGATCGGTGATCGATCGCAGGTTCTTCGATTCGGGGCCTGCGCCGGTCTCGATGGCATGCACCGTGGCGGCGATGGCTCCGCACCGGGTATGACCCATCACCACCACCAGACGCGAACCGAACTGCGAGGCGGCGAACTCGATGGACCCCACCACCGAGGGTGCGACGATGTTGCCGGCGATCCGCACGACGAAGAGATCACCGAAGCCCTGATCGAACAGGATCTCGACCGGCGTGCGGGAGTCCGAGCAACCGAGAACGATGGCGAAGGGCCGCTGCCCCTGTGCCAGATCGGGACTCCATCCGCGCGTCCCGCTCGTGCCGCGTCCTTCTCGGAACCGCAGGTTCCCGTCGATGAGCCGCTGCAGTGCCTGCTTGGGCGTGGGGGAATCGGGATCGTAGGTGTGTGGCATTGTCGTATCCGTGGCCCGCGCGGCGGGAGCCACGGCCATTTGCCGCAACATCGCTGGACTTACAACCGGCACTCGCTCGCGGCCACTGCCGCGCGATCGCCTCCTCCGACGCCAGTTTTTCGGCTGCTACCGATCGATCATCTTTCGCCAGCACGTCGCGATGTGGTCGCGGATCGCAGTCAGCGTCTCGTCGGTGAGCTGCGCGGCGGTTGTGAGGTCGGGCGGCTTCGGCCACGCAGCGTCGGCGATGGTCGCGCCGGCAATGGTGCGCGGCTCGGCATGGCGTGGAACGACGTGAAAGTGCACGTGCGGGTCCACCATCATCAACATGAGGTAGTTGATCCTGTCGTAGTGGACCAGCGAAGCCAGGTTCGCTTCGATGTCGGCCGTAATGGTCTTGAGCTCGGTGAAGGCGGCTTCGGAGATCGCGGAGAAGGCGCCGACGTCATCCTTGCAGGCCAGGACGAGGCAGCCCGCAGTGACCTGCTTCGGCCGCAGGAGGACGACCCAGTGGTCGTAGTCGGCGATGAGGGTTGTCGGGTAGCCGAATTTCTCGATAGTCGCGTTCATGCCGAGCATCCCTGCCTCGGTGCACGTTTCCATGCCAGCGCGCGTCGGATGGGCGCGGCGGCTGCACGCGGTGGTGCCTCCGCTGCCGCGTCTGGGACTGCTAGCGCGACGCTCTCAGGCCGCTCCCGGGCTCGAGGCGTCGCCGCTTGGCAGCGATCGGACGAAGTGCGCGAACTCGCCCGGCCGCTCGATCAACCAGTCGTGGCTACCGCGCGGCGAGATGAGGGTTGCGGCGTGAGGAATGAGCTCTCGCGCACGGAGCATGCTGTCGAGGAAGGATGTCGTCTTGTCGCGAGCGCCCCAGGCGATCAGCGTTGGGACCTGCACGCGCAGTCCGTATGCGCTCCAGTCGGCGTCGATCGAGGCCCGGGCGTGCGTCAGGAAGCTGCGCGTGTGCGCTGCCAGATTGCGCAGCAGGTGCGGCGTGCCGGCCACCGTAACGCCCGGCTCGTCCAGCGCGTCCATCGCCCGCCGCGCAATCATGTTCAGATAGGACATGCGCGGCTGGAAGCCGACCGGGTCGGCCAGGATGAGCTGGGAGAGCCGCGACGGCCGCAGGCTCGCCAGAAGCAGCGCCGGCATCGCCGAGTTGGAGTGTGCGATGACGATGGGCCGTCTCAGCCCCGCCGTGTCCAGGAAGGAGTCCAGCCACTCCATGTACTGCTCAAAACTCCAGGGCGCCGGCACGGGCGCCGACAGGCCTGAGCCCGGCGCATCGGCAGCCACGACGTGGAAACCCGACAACGCCTCGATCAGGCCGGCGTAGGTGTGGCCGCGGATCAGCGGGCTCGGGAAGAGAAAGACGTCGGGCCCACGGCCGGCCTCGAGCCAATGCTCGGGACCGTCGGCGGTGGTGGTGAGATGCGCGCGGATCATCCGGGGTGCGCGGGAGCGTCCCGCGCCAAGGGGCTTCCAGGACGGCGGCGGCAGTCGATAGATGGCCGGTCGAGAGATTGGCAGCAACCGCCCGCCGCGCTGCATCGGTATTTTGCCCGCGCCGTCCATCCTCTGTATAAGCGCCGGCTGTTCCCCGGTAGCTCAGTCGGTAGAGCGGGTGGCTGTTAACCACCATGTCGCTGGTTCGAGTCCGGCCCGGGGAGCCATCTTCTAAGTGGGCGGAATGTCTCTAAAACCCCGACCGGTCGATGCCGGTCGGGGTTTCTGCTTTCTGCGCAGCGACTTTAGGATCGAGGCGGCGGGTGGGTGTTAAACGATGGCGCCCGTTAGCAGCCCGGCCCGGCTCAGAGTTGGTTGTCGTCTGGCTCTCAGAACGGTTTCGGGCAGAGAGACGGCGCGCGTTTAACAGGCGCGACCATTGACCTACTCGAAGACACACTCTCTGGTTAACGAACGCCCATTCGCCGTGCCGCGCTCTTGCGCGGTGGCTCGCCGCTGAAGGCCGCGGCGCGTCCTCGCCGGCCTGTCCAGCGACACCCACTCTCGCGCACTAAGACGACATCCAGATTCGCGCACCTCGGTTGATCCTAAGTCCTGAGATTCTCGACTGTTCGATTTCGGTTCTGCGTCCTCGGCGACATCCTCCCTTACGATTGCTGGGTCACGGCCCGTTCCAGGTCCCTGAGCCTGTAGCTGCGTCCCTTGATGTCCAGGGCGTGGCTGTTGTGCAGCAGCCTGTCCAGGATTGCGGTGGCCAGCACCTCGTCGCCGGCCAGGATCTCCGAGGACCGAAAGATCCAGATTCGCTACATCCAACCCGGCAAGCCCGATCAGAATGCGTTCGTGGAGCGGTTCAACCGCAGCTTCCGCCAGGAAGTGCTCGACGCTTACCTGTTCGGTTCTGTCGCTGAGGTGCAGGAACT
>DASPNR010000025.1 GCA_035626395.1 Candidatus Limnocylindrales bacterium
GAGTCCGGTCTAAGAAGTCACGTCGCCCGCTTCGATCCTCTCAGGCAAAGGCAATGGCAGCGGGCAGCGGATCGCCACCGCCCCCTCGCAGGGCTCGGACGAGGCGGCGCAGTGGTGTCAACAGAGCGTGCAGGGCCGGGAGACGATATGCCGGTGCCGGCACGGGCACAGGTGCCTCAGGTCCGGATGAAAGCCGTCGCAGGTGACGGTAGATGCGTCCGAAGTTGATGCCGATGGCGCGCAGGAAGCCATACCGGCTGGCAGCGCAAAGCCCTCGCGTGCGCAGTTTGCCGTCTCGGCACGGCGCCTTGAACTGCCTGATCGTGGCTTCCACGTTCGCCCTCAGCGTCTGTCGCTCTGGTGGGAGCGTCTCGATCCGGTAGTGCCGGAGCCGCTTCAGCATCTCCGCCTCGGTGAAGTAGAAGGTGCGGCCCCCGTGCAGGCGCAGTTGCGTCGGGCACACCGCCGCGAAGGGACAGCCGGCGCAGTGGGCGGCTGCGAACTCGGCCTTGTAGTGCTTCCGGGTGGAAGCGCCCGGGACGAGGTGGCCAGCCGCGCAGCGGACGTGAAGCAGCCCCGCCTGATCGTGCTCGATCCGCATCGGCGCGCGGGCGCTGGGGCCACGGATGCCCGTCTGCACGGCCAGGATCTGCCGCTGCGCCAGCTCCCGATCATTGGCTTCGCTGCCGTAAGCACCGTCGGTGTGAAGCTCCCCCAGGTCGGGCGTCTTGCGGTGCATCTCGGGCAGCCGTTCGCCCAGGATGCGGCTGTCTTCCACGTTGTTGGGCGCCACCGCCACGTCGGTGACCAGCTGCAGGGCGTTCTCCGGGTCGGCCGTCTCCGACAGGTGCAGCACGTAGCCGCGGAAGGACTCGTCGCCACGGTTCCGGTACGTGGCCTCCGGGTCGTCCGGCGACTGCAGGGAGCTGCTGGCGATCTCCTCGGCCGGGCGCACCGCGATCCGCTCCTCGACGCGCGTGAAGTGCTCCGCGAAGACGCGGCAGACGATGCGGTGGATCTCGGTCGAGCCATAGTCGCCCTGAAGCGCCTCGACCATCCAGGCGTAGAGCTCGCCCAGCTGCTCCAGCGTCGCACCGATGTCGCTCCTGCGCAGCCGGTAGAGGAACTGGCCGGACGTCTTCGCTTCCACGAACGGGGCGAAGCGCTCGGCGTGTTCCTCCTGGTGGGCCGCACCGAGGACGCGCCACATCCGCAGCACCACCTCCACCAGCAGCTCGATGCGGGTGTAGTCGCGGATGTTGGAGCCGATCTGCGTCGAGTCGCACCGCTGGATCGTGCCCTTGAGCCCGAAGCGCTCCAGCTGATCCTCGGTAAGGCGGTCGAAGACGGCCTGGAACTTGTCCTGGCCGCTCGCCACCATGTAGTCGCGCAGGCGGCGCTGAAAGTTGAACAGGGTCGCCCGGCAGAAGGACTCCTGGTCCAGGCTCCACAAACCCAGCGCCGCGCGCACCTTCAGGTCGAAGGCCACGCGGTCCAGCAGTTCCTCGAACGTCCAGTCGTTCAGGTGCTGCAGGAGCATGGCTCCGACCAGCAGGTTGACGGGTGCGTTGGGCCGACTGGCGGATTCTTCCGCGTAGAGTTCCGCGAAGAGCGCTTCGGGAATCCGGCAGAAGATCTCCTTGTAGAACGCGTACTCTTTCGACTCGAGCAGGCGTTTGCGCAGACCCGGACTCAGCTGGGTCTCGATCCCAAAGATGTCCTGCTGATGGTGCGTCTGGTTGAGGCGAAACATGGTTGGGTGCGCGGTCGCCGGGGTGCGGCGAGAGCGGGGTAAGGCACAATCTACCAACGGCTTAGCCCCGCGGCAACCTGATCGTGCAGGTGCCGCAAGGCTTTTTAGACCGGACTCAACGATCTCACGCAGAGACACAGAGGCACGGAGAACCGCGGCAGTTCTCCGTGACCTCTGCGTCTCTGCGTGAGATGCAGTTGCATTTGCCCGTCAGATCACCCGCGCGCGCGGAAGTTCACGATCGTCTGCGTGCCGTCCGGCCGCCGCGCGTGGATCGAGACCACCTGCCCGGGGCGCAGCCCGTCGATCACGCTGCGCAGCTCGGAGATCGATCGGATCTCCTTTCCGTTCACCCGCTCGATGATCAGCCCGCGGTAGAGCTGCTGCGCCGCCGGCCCTGCCGGGTCCACCCCC
>DASPNR010000026.1 GCA_035626395.1 Candidatus Limnocylindrales bacterium
ATCCAGATTCGCTACATCCAACCCGGCAAGCCCGATCAGAATGCGTTCGTGGAGCGGTTCAACCGCAGCTTCCGCCAGGAAGTGCTCGACGCTTACCTGTTCGGTTCTGTCGCTGAGGTGCAGGAACTCAGCGACGATTGGTGTGGCGCGACACGCCATCCTCGTCGTAAGGCGACAGCCAGTTTCGCGCACCCTCTGACCTGACGCCGCGGCGGCTTCCGGCCAGATTCCCGCATCAGCGGGAGGTGGTCGGGCGGTGAAGCTGGGCGTTGATGCGAGGGTGACAATGAGGCATCTGGCAGAGTTGGGGACGGGTAGCCGGCAGATCGCGCGGCTGCTGGGCGTCTCCGAGAGCACCGTCCGCTACCACTTGGCCCGGCAAGCCGCCGGCGCCAGGGACGGACGCGCCGATCAGCCGCAGCGCGCCGCCGGCATGGCCGAGGCAATCACGCAGTACGTCGAGTCGACCGGCGCCGGCCCCGTCAACTACGTTCCGCCGGCGGAATTCGAGCAGGCCTACTACGGTCTGCAAAACAGCGCCGTCATGTCGGCGGTACTCAACTACCAGAGTCTCCGGAGAAACCGGGGCGGTTCAAGTATTCATAAGCTTCCTCAGCGCGAGTCGAACCGAACTCGACGCTCCTATAACGAGGCTATGCCCTGGGGAGTACCGAACGAAGAAATGGCCGACCGAGGTCCGGATGGAAGGCAAGGGCCTGAAACTTCGGTCACCGCCAGCAACCTCGGAAGAACCTGCACACGAGTTCACGCCCGGTCACGATGCGCAACCTCCGGATGTCGTGCGCGGCCTGGAGGCAGCGCCGCGCCGGAGTTTCCGCGGCACGGCGTTGACATGCTGGCCAGCGCTCGCACTCGGGATCGCTGCGGCCTCGCGTAGCACAGTCGACGAGGGCGATGCCTCCAGGCTGGTGCGGTACTGGACCGCCTCGGCAGCATGCTCATCGCCGACCCGTTCGGCCAGCGCGAGATGCGCAATCGTGCGCGCCACCGCCAGGCACCGCTCGATGGCACGCGCCGACATCGCAAAGCGCCCCGCCGCCTCTTCGAGCTGCAGGCGCGCGGCGTCGGTCACCTCGAGCACGCCTGCGCGCCTGCGATGCTCGATCGCCGCCAGCACGCGCTCACGTACAACCGATGAGCTTTCCCCGCCCTGCCGCCGCCGCAGCTCGCCGTAGTCGGTGCTCGGCACCGCCACGTGCAGATCGATGCGGTCCAGCAGCGGCCCGGAGAGCCGTCCGCGATAGCGCATCACTGCGCTGTCGGCGCAGCGGCACTCGCGCACGCCGGTCTGCCAGTAGCCGCAAGGACAAGGATTCATCGCTGCGACCAGAAGAAACCGCGCGGGGAACGTCACCTTGGCGCCGGCGCGGCTGATCGTCAGCCGCTTGTCCTCGAGCGGCTCGCGAAGCTGGTTGAGCACGACCGGCGAGAACTCGGGCAGCTCATCGAGGAACAGCACGCCGTTGTGCGCCAGACTGATCTCGCCCGGAACCGGGAAGGAGCCGCCGCCGACCAGTCCCGCGCCCGAAGTCGTATGGTGCGGCGCGCGAAACGGACGCTCGGTCACGAGCGGCGTCTCGGCCGACAGCCCGGCAACGCTGTAGACCGACGTGGTCTCGATGGCTTCCTCGACGGTCAGCGGCGGAAGAAGAGTGGGCAGCCGGCGCGCGAGCATGGTCTTGCCGGCGCCCGGCGGCCCGCACATCAGCAACGGGTGGCCGCCCGCCGCGGCGATCTCGAGGGCGCGCCTCGGCATGACCAGCCCGCGCACGTCCGACAGGTCGATGTTGGCATCGCGGCCGCGCGAGCTCGCGAGCAGATCGGCGGCGTCGGTGCGGACGGGCGCTTCGCGATAGCCGGTGCTGGCCAGTCGCAGCGCATGCGCCAGGTCGCGCGCGGCCAGGATATCGATGCTGGCTGCGACGCTGGCCTCGTGCGCGTTTGCCGACGGCAGCACCAGGCGCTCGCGGCCGGCACGTCCGGCGGCGATGGCGGCGGGCAGGCTGCCGCTGATTCGGCGCAGCCCGCCGTTCAGGCCGAGCTCGCCGATGAAGACGCTGCGCGCCAGCGCGGAAGCCGGACACTTCTTGTCCGCCGCCAGGATCGCCATGGCGATGGCCAGGTCGAACGCCGAGCCTGCCTTGCGCCGCCACGCCGGCGACAGGTTCACGACGCAGCGGCCCTGCGGGAAGGCTCCGGTAGTGGCGCGGATCGCCGCGCGGACACGCTCGGCGCCTTCGCGAACGGCGGCATCGGGCAGCCCCACGATGATGAACTGCGGCAGGCTGCCCGTGGTGATGCGCGCCTCGACGCGCACGAGGAAGCTGTCGACGCCGTGATGAGCGGCGGTCGTGGTGGCGGCGTACACGGTGTCTTCATCGCGCGCACCCGAATGCCCGCGCAATGCCGGTCGCGAATGAATCGCGGGGCCACGGGCCGTGCGCGAGCGGGCGGCGGTGTGCGCCGGCTGCCAAACCGTCGGCCGCCGAAACGGCCACGCCGCTGCCGTGCGGCCGCACACCGAAAGCCCTTTTCTGCTCTGGCTTTAGCCCGGCTCCTGAGGGCATAGTCGGCCGCTGCATTCCAACCGGCGAGGCCTGGGGGCCTCGCCAATCACCAGGGGAGATTCATGGCATTCCAACTCGTGGGGAGACCTTCGTTTTTTTCCGTCCTGACGGCCGCGTGCCTGCTTGGGACCATGCCGGCAGGCGCCGACGCCGCCGGCGAGTTGTGCGCGCAGGCCGTCGTCAAGTCGGTGGCCAAGTGCGTCAAGAAAGCGGCCGGAACGCACGCCAAGTGCTACAAGCTTACCGGCGCGCCGTGCTTCGAGAACGATGACAAGATTGCCGGCGCCGGCCAGGGCGCGGCCAAGGTCATTCGCGCCAAGTGCGCCGATGCGACCGAGGTCGATGCAGCGGGCTATGGACCGCTGAGCCCCAACGCACTCGCCAACAACTTCGGCGACACCTGCGTGATCCAGGGCAAGGCCGTGGCCTCGCGTACGTTCGGCCACGACGGGTCGCTGTATGCGAACGCGGACGATGACGGCAAGAAGTGCCTGCTCGGAGCAGCCAAGGAAGCCGCCAAGTATCTGAGCGCCGCGCTCGGCGTGCACGCCAAGTGCATAGGCGGCGACTGCACCGGCGAAGCGACGGACGCCGCCATCGCCGCGCTGGCGACGGCGACCGCAACCAAGATCGACGACAAGTGCGACGACTTCACCAGCATCCACGGCACGGATGCCGCCAGCTACGTCGCTGCCGCCACCGACCAGGTTCCGTCGGCAGTGGCCTCGCCGTGCGATCCGCTCGATACGAGCCGCTGCGCCTTCCCTTTCCCAAGCGATCATTTCTCGGTGCCGGGCGCGGGCACGCCCTCCGGCCGCCAGGTCGCCATCGGCCGTGACGTGTTGCCGGCCCATCGTCTGGGCCGCCCCATCGTCACAACGGGATGGAACCGTCACGACGGCTTCAGCGTCGGCCCCATGCTGCTGATGAACGATCCGTCTATCGATCTGACGATGACCGGCGCGGCGCCGCTGACCGACCTCGCGCGCTCGCTCGATGCCGATGCGCCGGTCGTCCTCATCGACGCCGAAACCGGTGAGAAGCAGCTGCTGTGGGTCGAGCGCGATCTTCGCGGCGCCACGGCGGCCGACCAGCCGATCATCATTCGCGTCGGCCGCAACCTGAAGAACTCGCACCGCTACATCGTGGCCATGCGCAACATGAAGGACTCGGCCGGCAACGTTTTGAGCCCGAGCGCGGGCTTTGCGCTGTATCGCGACAACACGCCCACGGACATTCTGGCGGTGGAACTGCGCCGCCCGCACATGGAGGAGATCTTCACGACGCTCGAGAGCGCCGGCATCGAGCGCGACGAGTTGTACCTGGCGTGGGACTTCACGACGCAGAGCGAGGACAGCACGGCCGGCTCTCTGCTCGAGATGCGCGACGATGCCTTCGCCACGCTAGGGACCGACGCGCCTTCCTTCACCGTCACCTCGGTGACCGAGCCGCTGGACGCGCAGATCTTCCGTCGCATCGACGGTACCTTCCAGGTGCCCTCGTACATCCTGAATCCGAACCTCACCCAAACCAGCCGCGTCGGCTCGCCGCTGCGCAGGGACGCATTCGGAACGCCGTACGCCGACGACGTCGTCACGGCCAAGTTCCGCTGCATCATCCCCTACGCGGCCACTACCGGTGGCGCCGCTCCGGCGGTGCCTGCGCGCGCCTCGCTGTACGGTCATGGCCTGCTCGGCAGCCATACCGAGGTTACCGCGGGCAACGTTCGCGCGTTCGCCAGCGAGCACAACCTCGTCTTCTGCGCCACCGACTGGATGGGGTTTGCGGGCGACGATCTGTCGGTCGTGCTCAAGGTGCTGGCGGATTTCAGCAACTTCCCCTCCTTCATCGATCGGCAGCATCAGGGAATGCTCAACTTCCTGTTCCTCGGCCGTCTGATGATCCATGCCCAGGGCTTCGCCAGCCACTCGGCCTTCCAGGTGGGCGGCGAGTCGGTCATCGATCCGAGCGGGTTGTTCTATGACGGCAACAGCCAGGGCGGCATTCTCGGTGGCGTGCTGGCGGCCATCGCGCAGGACGTGACGCGGTTCTCGCTCGGCGTGCCCGGCATGAACTACAGCACGCTGCTCAACCGCAGCGTGGACTTCGACTCGTTCGACTTGCTGCTGACCGACTCCTATCCCAGCTCCGCCGATCGCAACCTGCTGCTGTCGGCGGCACAGCTTGTGTGGGACCGCACCGATCCGAGCGGCCACGTCAAGCACGTGCTCTCGGATACGTACGAGAACACGCCGCCCAAGAAGATCCTGTACCAGGTCGCGTTCGGCGATCATCAGGTGGCGCCGCTGACGGTGGAAGTGGCGGCGCGCAGCAACGGCGCCTCCATCCACACGCCGGTCGTCGATCCCGCCAAGCCGCTCCCGGACGTGACGCCGTACTACGACATCACGCCCATTCCCGCCTATCCGTTCGACGGCTCGGCGGTGGTGATCTGGGACAGCGGCAATCCGGCGCCGCCGACCGGCAACGTTCCGCCCGAGGCCATCACGCCGTCGGACCCGGAGTGGGCCGTCCTGGAAGCGTGCACCAGCGACGCCAACGGCGATCCGCACTCGTGCCCGCGCAGCGATCCGGACGCGCGCATCCAGAAATCGGAGTTCCTCAAGAACAACGGCATGGTCGTGGACGTCTGCGGCGGAGCTGCCTGCAAGGCGCAGTAGCTCGACGCCCAGCATCGAAGCGATCGACGGCCCGCTCCGGCAACGGAGCGGGCCGTCTTTCGTTGGGGCACTTCGATCCGCAATCCGCACTGGTATGAGCGTGCTGCGGTGCTGACGTGCCGCAAAACCGTGGGAGCAGCTCACACCCGATGAATCAGCCCACCTCCTCGGCGCACGCGCTTGCCGCCGCGGCAGCTCTCTCATTTATGGTCTCGGCCGCCATCGTCGATGCGGCTGCAAGGTCGACCGATGCCGCCGTGCCGGAGGCTCCCCCGCCGCCAGCGGCACCGGCCGAGGTCTCTCCGCCGTCGGGGCTGCTGCCCAAGCGCGGGGCGCCGGCGCCGGCCGCCTTCCGTCTTGAGGACCGCTACCTGGACGCAGCCGCACGCGGTGACATGGCGATGGTGCGCACCTGCATCGACAAGGGCGTGGATGTGAAGGTCAGGGACAGCTTCGGGCGCTCGGCGCTGCTGCTGGCTGCCATGACCTCGCGCGACCTGGAGCTGGTCAAGTTCCTGCAATCCAAGGGATTGCCGGTGGACGAGCCGGACAACCAGTCTCGCACCGCGCTGTCCTATGCGGCAGGAAACGGCGATGCCGCCATGGTCGCGTATCTCATCGACCAGGGCGCCGACGTGAAGCGCAAGGACTGGCAGGGGCAGACGGCGCTCATGAACGCCGCCCTTTCGGGCGACAAGGCGACGGTGGAGCGCTTGCTTGCAGCCGGCGCCGAAATCGATGCACGGGACAACTTCGACGACACGCCGCTGATCGGCGCGTGCACCAAGGGACAGGACGAGGTGGCGCGGCTGCTGTACGAGCGCGGGGCGGACCCGGCACTGCGCGACCAGGAAGGCCGCACGGCCAGGGAGCGCGCGCTGGACACGTCGACGTTCTGCCGGAGCATGCCCGAGATCCGGGCCGGCAAGTAACGCAGCAAAGGGCGGCTCGTTCAGCCAGGCTCGTGGCCGCTCGGCGCATCGCCGAACTCGGCCTGCTGGCGTTGCCACTCTTCACGCGCCCTGGCGCGCTGGCGGCTGTGCTCGATCGACATCTGGCGGTCGTTCGGGATCTGCGCCAGGCGCGCGGTGTGCAGCTTGATCGCCAGGTCGAGCATGCCCGCAAAGCGCTCGTCGACCTTGTCGCCGAAGCGGCGCTTCACGTAGTCGGCGAACTCGAGGAAATCGGTGGAAAGGCGCTCGCGGTAGTCGTAGTAGGCATGGACCTCCTCCTCGTTGGCATCGCCCGCGAGGACGCGGCCGTACTCTTCATTGCGACGCGCCTTTTCCTTGGCCCGCGCTTCCAGGACGGCCTCGTCCTTGGTCGGCGAGGCCAGCTCCCAGTAGAGATTGTCGGGCATCACCAGCTGGACCTCGCGCAGGTCGAGATCGCCGTAGAGCCATCCATCGATGTACGGGGGCGGCTCGACGGCCGGTGCCTGCGCCGTTGCCGCACCTTCCGGTGAAGGATCGGAGGGCCCGCGAAGGCGCGGGCCAGGCTCGCGCTTTCGTTGCGAAGGCGTCTCCGATGATTGCGGCTTGGCCGTCGTTACACTGTTGTCGGGAGCCGATGGCTTCTGCCGGGCCAAAAGTGTGAGCACGAGCGCAAGCGCCGTCAGCCCGCCGATGACGGCGAGCCAAACAACCGGCCGGATCGATCGATCTTGCATCGGAGAACCGTACATCGCGTCGGCGTCGCAGGCCAGAGGCGCCTCTCCATGCGCAGCACCGCCTCGACCTACGACGCACTGCACTGACATGAGCGTACGCATTCATTCCCGGTGACGGCAGCGAGCTGTCTGGCTGCTACGCGGACACGTCGTCGTGTGCGGCGATGCGCATCGCGTAGATCTTGTTCTATCCGCTCCGGCAGCGTAACGATGAACGCTCGGCCTCACCGCTCAGGGGAATCCACCGCAGGCCGTTTTTCCGAACAGGAGGGTAAGTGATGCATAAGGACCGAACCAGGTTGCGGCGTATCGTGCTGGCCTTCGCGGCAGCCGCACTCCTTCCGGCCAGCACTGCGCTGGCACAGATGGAGCTGATCGTCGACATCGCGGTCGACGGCGGCAACAGCTACAACTGGCAGAGGGTAGCGTTACCGGGCACGGTTTGCGGCAACGGATCGCAGTACAAGTTCTGGTACTACGACTCTCCGACGTCCAACAACATGGTCGTCATGTTCGAAGGCGGCGGCGCCTGCTGGGACTATGACACGTGCAGCGGCCGCGCCGGCGTCCTTGGCGCATCCAACGCCAACGGGCTTCCCGACAACTACATCGACGGCATGGCGCCGCGCTACGTGTCGCCGATCGTCAACGGCGCCGATCCGGGGCTGCCGTTCCGCGCCAAGAGAAACATCGCAACCAACGGCTGGGACATGGTCTACATGCCGTACTGCACCGGTGACGTGCATACCGGCAACGCGACCGCGACCTACTACGATCCGACCGGCGCCAACCCGCCGCTGGTCTGGCGGCACGCCGGCTACAACAACACGGTGGCCGCGGCCAACTTCCTGCGCGGCCGCTTCCCGTCCATCGGCAAGCTGCTCGTCACCGGTTTCAGCGCCGGCGGCGTGGGAACCGCAACCCAGTACTTCGTCATGCGCCGCACGTTGCGGCCGACGGTCAAGGGCTATTCGCTGAACGACTCGGGCCCTCTCTTCCCTGCTCCCAACTCGAGCTACAAGAGCTGGCTGCTGCACCGCAAGATCGAGGTCTCGTGGAATCTGGCAACGGTCTATCCGACGTTCCCAGCCAGCTTCACTCCCAGCGACATCGGTACCGCCACCCGCGCGCTGGCCACCGAGTTCCCGACCGATCAGCACGCCTACACCGGCTACATGAGCGACTACAATTTCTCGCGCTTCTCCTACGAGAGGTTCTACCCGGGCATCACGCAGGCCACCGTGCTGTCGTACTGGCGCACCGACTCCAACAACCTCGTCAACGTGATGAGCCAGTACGCCAATTTCAGCTGGCACATGCCCTGGCACCGCCCGCTCAACGACAGCCACTGCTCCTCGATCATCACGTTCGTGGGCAGCCACGCGTGCTCGTCGATCCGGAAGAAGTACTGGTACGAATACGTGCTCGAACCCTGGCAGAGCTGGAAATGCACGGGCACGTTCAAGCCGTTCGAGACCTTCTTCGACCAGTGGGTCATCAACGGCACGCGCAGCCGCATCAAGGAGACCGAGAACTACTACAACAACGAGGATCCGGGCATGGTCATCCTCAACGACCTGATCAGCGCCGCGCTCTGAGCGGCAGCTTTCGCGCCGTTCTCCGAGCGGCGCTTTTCGGCAGGGGCTCCGAAAGGGGCCCCTGCTTTTTTGTGCCGACCGCTGGCCCAAAAGACGCCGGTCCGGGCATGCGGCGTCGTACGTTTTCGGCGACAGCGTACGACCGCGCCCGGTCATGCCATGGACGTTCATGCAGGCAGCTCGGCGAGCCGCCGTTCCAGAAAACGCTTCTCCGGCTCCTGTCGCGCAAGCTCCAAAGCCCGCTCGTAGCTGGCGCGCGCTTCGCGCGTGCGCCCGAGACGCCGGCACAGATCGGCGCGGGCGGCATGCGCGAAGTGATAATCGGCCAGTTCGCCGCGCCGAAGAATCTCGTCGATGAGCTCGAGCCCCGCCTCCGGGCCGTCGCGCATGGCGACGGCCACCGCGCGATTGAGCTCGATGACCGGCGACGGCTCCACGCGCGCGAGCACGTCGTAAAGCCCGACGATCTGCGCCCAGTCGGTGGCCTCGGGGGTCGAGGCCTGCGCGTGCACCGCGGCAATGGCCGCCTGCAGCGTGTAGGGGCCGAAGCGTCGCGAGCCCATCGCCCGCTCCACCAGCGCCATCCCTTCGGCGATGAGCGCACGGTTCCATAGCGTTCGGTCCTGATCGTCGAGCAGGATCACCTCTCCGGCGGCCGAGGCTCGCGCCTCGCGCCGGGACTCGTGCAGCAGCATCAGCGCCAGCAGCCCCATCGCCTCCGGCTCCGGCAGTAGCTCGATGAGCAGCCGGCCCAGGCGAATGGCCTCGCCCGACAGATCGGCGCGCGTCAGCGAGGCTCCGGAAGATGCCGAATAGCCCTCGTTGAACACGAGGTAGATGACCTGCAGGACGGCGTCGAGGCGCTCGGCGAGCTCGGCGCGCGCGGGAACCTGGTAGGGGATGCGAGCGTCGCGAATCTTGGCCTTGGCCCGCACGATGCGCTGAGCCACCGTGGGCGCGGCGGTCAGAAACGCGCGCGCGATCTCTTCGGTGGTCAGCCCGCATACTTCGCGCAGCGTCAGGGCGACCTGCGCCGGCGGCGGAAGCGCCGGATGGCAGCACGTGAAGATCAGCCGCAGGCGGTCGTCGTCGAGCCCTTCGTCGTCGGCTGGAGCTTCGTCGGCGTCGGCGCCCAGGCGCTCGGCGATCTCGCCGAGACTGGCCTGGAAGCGCGCGCGTCGCCTCAACGTGTCGATGGCCTTGAAGCGGCCGGTCGAGACGAGCCATGCCCGCGGGTTGTCGGGCTCGCCGTCGCGCGGCCAGCGCTCGGCGGCCGCCATGAATGCCTCGTGCAGCGCCTCTTCGGCCAGATCGAAATCGCCGAGCAGACGGATGAGGGTGGCCAGCACGCGCCGCGACTCGCGGCGATAGATCTCCTCGACCCTGTCGCGCGCTCGTTGCGCCGTTTCCTCATTGCCCGGATTCGATGCCATCGCCCTCTGCATGCGGCCGCGCGAGGTCCCGTACCGGCCGCACCTCGACGGCGCCAAAGCGCGCGGGCGGAATGCGGGAGGCGAGCTGAATCGCTTCATTCAGATCGCGGGCCTCGACGAGAATGAAGCCTCCCAGCTGCTCCTTGGTCTCGGCGAAGGGGCCGTCGGTGGTGGCCACGCTGCTGCTGCGCACGCGCAGAGTGGCCGCCGCGTGCGATCGCTCCAGCGCCTGACCCATCACGAAGTGCCCGCCCCGCCGTAGCTCCTCGTCGTAGGCCAGCGCCTCGGCCACCAGCCTCTCGTACTCGGAGCGGGGCAGGGCGTCCAATGCGCGTTCGTCGCAGTAGATCATGCAGAGGTATTTCATCGTGCCTCGTCTCCTTGCGGGCGCTCCCGCCTCGCGCACTGGTGGTCGCGGCAGAGGAGCCGGGATCGACAGCGCCGGATTTTTTTCGCAAAGGATTGTCGATCCACGGCCGCCGCGACGACCAGGGGCAGCAAGGCAAGCCCGGATCGATTTCCGGCGGGGCCGCGGGCGTGTCTGCGGCGGACCGCGCCGCGCTTCGCGCTTCGTGTCCGCCGTGGACACGCCCGCGGCCGCGCCTCTTCGGCCTCGGCCGCAAGCATCGACACTTGCTCGAGCGCACGATCAGGAGAAGGAGGACGGAATGAGCGGAGTACGAGTACTGGTGGGGACGCGCAAGGGAGCCTTCGTGCTGACGTCCGACGGGAAACGGCAGAGCTGGGAGGTCAGCGGCCCGCATTTCGCCGGCTGGGAGATCTTTCATGTGAAGGGCTCGCCCGTCGACCCCAACCGCATCTATGCCTCGCAGACCAGCGGCTGGTTCGGGCAGGTCGTCCAGCGCTCCGACGACGGCGGCAGGACCTGGGAGCCGATGGGCAACGAGTTCAAGTACGATGGCGTTCCCGGGACGCACCAATGGTACGACGGCACGCCGCATCCCTGGGAGTTCGCGCGCGTCTGGCATCTGGAGCCTTCGCTGTCGGATCCGGACATCGTCTACGCGGGCGTGGAGGACGCGGCGCTGTTCCGCACCACCGACGGCGGCCGCACCTGGAGCGAGATGTCGGGGCTGCGCAAGCATGGCTCGGGCCCGCACTGGCAGCCGGGCGCCGGCGGCATGTGCCTGCACACCATCATTCTGGACCCGACCAACCGGCAGCGGATGTTCATCGCGATCTCGTCGGCCGGTGCATTCCGCACCGACGACGGCGGCGAGAGCTGGCAGCCGATCAACCGCGGGCTGGTTTCGGAGGGGATCCCCGATCCCACGGCCGAGGTCGGTCACTGCGTCCACCACATCACGATGCACCCGTCGCGGCCGAACGTGCTGTTCATGCAGAAGCACTGGGACGTCATGCGCAGCGACGACGGCGGCGACTCGTGGCGCGAGGTCAGCGGAAACCTGCCTTCCGACTTCGGATTCCCCATCGACGTGCATGCGCACGAGCCCGACACCGTCTACGTGGTGCCCATCAAGAGCGACTCCGAGCACTTTCCGCCCGATGGCCGCCTGCGCGTCTACCGCAGCCGCAGCGGCGGCAACGAATGGGAAGCCCTGACCAAGGGACTGCCGCAGAAGGACTGCTACGTGAACGTGCTGCGCGATGCGATGGCCGTGGATTCGCTCGACCGTTGCGGCATCTACTTCGGCACCACCGGCGGCCAGGTCTATGCGTCGGCCGACGAGGGCGATTCGTGGAACGCGATCGTGCGCGACCTGCCGGCGGTCCTGTCGGTGGAGGTGCAGACGCTGCCATGATCCGCGTCGTGCTGCCGCAGCATCTTCGCACGCTGGCCCGCGTCGGACGTGAGGTTGGCGTCGAGGTGCGCGGCGACGTCACGCTGCGTGCCGTGCTCGATGCGCTGGAGGAGCAGTATCCGGTGCTGCGAGGAACCATCCGCGGCCACGGCGGCGGGCAGCGGCGCGCGTTCGTGCGGTTCTTCGCGTGCGAGCAGGACCTGTCGCACGAGCCGCCCGATACGGTGTTGCCCGCGGCCGTTGCGAGCGGACGCGAGCCGCTGCTGATCGTCGGAGCAATGGCCGGCGGATGATCCAGGCCGGCGAGGACCTACGATGAAATACATGCTTCTGATCTATGGCGACGAGAATGCGCTCACCCAGGACGAGCGCGAGCAGTGCTACGAGGAGTCGGCGGCGCTGGCGCGCAAGCTGCACTCGGCGGGACAGTTCATCGCAACGGCCCCCCTGCAGCCGACCGCACTGGCCACGAGCCTGCGCGTGCGCGACGGCAAGCGCGTGGTCACCGATGGCCCCTTCGCCGAGACGCGCGAGCAGCTGGGAGGGTTCTTCCTCATCGACGCCACCGACCTGGATGCGGCGCTGGCGGTGGCGGCCCAACTACCGATGGCAAAGAAGGGCACGATCGAGGTGCGACCGGTCATCGAGATCCCCGGGCTGCCGTCGGTCGCCGCCGCCTGATCCTCGCGTCCGCCCCCGAGGCGCCCGCAGATCTGCCTCTTCAGGACCGGAACGCGCGCCGGGGCGTGGCACTGAGCGCCGGCTCGTGATGCCATCGGTAACGTGAACGCTCTGGAGCAACTGCGGTTCGACAACACCTTCGTTCGCGACCTGCCCGCCGACCCGGAAACGACGAACGCGCGCAGGCAGGTGCTGGGCGCGTGCTACTCGCGCGTCCAGCCGACGCCCGTGGCGCGGCCGCGCACCATCGCCTGCTCGCGCGAAGTGGCCGAGATGCTCGGCCTGACGCTCGAGGACTGCCGCAGCGAGATGTTCGCGGAGGTCTTCGGCGGCAACCGGCTGCTGCCGGGCATGGACCCGTACGCGGCCTGCTACGGCGGCCATCAATTCGGAACCTGGGCCGGCCAGCTCGGCGACGGCCGCGCGATCACCCTCGGCGAAGCGATAGGCGCCCAGGGGCAGCGCCTGGAGCTGCAGCTCAAGGGCGCAGGACCCACGCCGTACTCGCGCACCGCCGACGGACGGGCCGTCATGCGCTCGTCGGTGCGCGAGTTCCTGTGCAGCGAAGCGATGCATCATCTGGGCGTTCCGACCACGCGTGCGCTGTGCCTGGTGGAGACCGGCGACATCGTCGTGCGCGACATGTTCTACGACGGCCATCCGCAGGGCGAGCCGGGAGCGGTGATCTGCCGCGTCGCACCCTCGTTCCTGCGCTTCGGCAACTACGAGATCTTCGCGTCGCGGCGCGACACCGAGACGCTCCGGCGCCTGGCCGACTACACCTTGCGCATGCATTTCCCCGAGCTCGGGCAGCCGGGCGTGGACACGTACCTGCGCTGGTTCGAGGAAGTCTGCCGCCGCACCGCCGTCATGATCACACACTGGATGCGAGTCGGTTTCGTCCACGGCGTGATGAACACCGACAACATGTCCGTGCTCGGGCTGACCATCGATTACGGCCCGTACGGATGGCTCGAGCCCTACGATCCGCACTGGACGCCGAACACCACCGACGCCGAGGGGCGGCGCTACCGCTATGCCAACCAGCCCGGCATCGCCGTGTGGAACCTGGCCCGATTCGCCAGCTCCCTGCTGCCGCTGACCGGCGGCGCCGGCGAGCTCGAGAGCATCCTGCGCGCGAGCGCCGCCGATCTGGAGCGGCAGTACCGGCAGATGCTCTACCGCAAGATCGGCCTGGCCCCGCTCGACGATGACGACACCCTGGCCGAGGATCTGCTCTCCGTGCTCCAGCTCGTGGAGACCGACATGACGATTTTCTACCGCAGCCTCGCCGGCTTGGAGGCGAGCGAAGGCGTGCTGCAGCAGGACGACGCGCGCCTCATCGCGCCGTTGTCCGATGCGTATTACTCGCCCGAAGAGATCGGCGACGAGGCGCGCGGCCGCATGGCCGCATGGCTACGCCGCTACCTCGACCGGCTGCTGCAGCAGCGCATCCCCGACGCCGAGCGGCGCGCCGGCATGAACGCCGTCAATCCCAAGTACGTGCTGCGCAACTACATGGCACAGCTCGCCATCGATCGCGCGGAGAAGGGCGACGGCTCTCTCGTGCTCGAGATGCTCGACGTCCTGCGCCGTCCGTATGACGAGCAGCCGGGCAAGGAGGAGTTCGCGGAGAAGAGGCCGGAGTGGGCGCGGCATCGGCCGGGCTGCTCGATGCTCTCGTGCAGCTCGTGAGGGCGCTGGACCTCGACGCGGTTTCCCCTAGGATCGCCGCGTGCTTCTGGTGATCGATAACTACGACTCCTTCACCTACAACCTCGTCCAGTATCTGGGCGAGCTGGGCGCGGAGGTGGAGGTTCGTCGCAACGACGCAATCGACGTCGCCGGCATCGAGACGATGGCTCCCACCGGCATCGTCATCTCACCGGGACCGTGCACGCCCAACGAGGCACGCGTCTCTCTCGAACTCATCCCCGCGCTGGCCGGCAGGATCCCCATCCTCGGCGTCTGTCTCGGCCACCAGTGCATGGGGCAGGCCTTCGGCGGACGCGTGATCCGCGCGCCGCGGCTCATGCACGGCAAGACCAGCCCGATCCATCATGACGGCCGCAGCATCTTTCGCGGCCTTTCGCAGCCGTTCACGGCCACGCGTTACCACTCGCTGCTCGTGGAGCGCGAGTCGCTGCCCGATTGCCTCGAGATCAGCGCCTGGACCAGCGAAGGCGAGATCATGGGGCTGCGTCACAAGACGCTGCCCGTCGAAGGCGTGCAGTTCCACCCCGAATCGATCCTGACGGTGGAAGGCAAACAGCTGCTATCGAACTTCCTCGGCTCGCTGCCGGGCTGACGCTTTTCGCTGCAGCGCGCTCAGGTTCGCTTCATCGCGTGGTCGAGAACCGGGCGCCACAGTGCGGCCTCCGGCGTCTCCGGCCTCGTGGCGAACGAGCGCAGGTGCTCGATGTAGGCCTCGGGCAGGCCGTGCTCGAGAGCGCCGTCGATGAGAAGCCCCATGTAGCGCGCCGACGGCAGAATCCCTTCCGTACGACGCTGCGACACGTAGGTGAAGGCGGCGACGTCGCCGGTGCCCTCGCTGTCGTGCAGGGGCCGCACGATGATCTCGATGCGTGTGTAGTTGCCGATGAGGACGCCTTCGGTCAGATCCAGATGCGCGAGGTCGTCTTCGGAGATCTCGTAAAGCACTCCGCAGACGCGGCTTTGCGTGTCGGGAAGGATGTTGGCCATGCCTTCTTCCGCGATCATCAGGCTGGGCTTGTCGAGCACCAGGCGCCAACCTTCCGTACACGCCGCGGTCGCGCAGGCCGGCTCGATGGTGCGGCGGCCGCGCAGCGTGTGGGACTGCATGTTGGAGCCGTAGGCGAAGTAGCGGACGAGCGCCACGAGCCGTCTCTGCCGCAGCGGCGCGCGCGATGCCAGCGCGGCATCGCACCGCCCATGACATCGTCGTCATTGACCATGCCTGCCTCCGGGCTCTAACCGAATGCGGTGAGCGCAGGCGGAGACGAGACGCTGCGGGCGTGGGTGGCGCTGGGGCTGGCGGCATGGAGCGCAACGCAGCCGTGGCTGCAACTCGTCACCGGGCTCGGCGGGGATGCGCTAGCCGTCTTCGCCGCCGATGACGAGGAGTTGGCGGCGGCGGGCGCCCGGCGGCCCGTCAAGGAGGTGCTCGCGGCGGCATGGGAGGAGAGCGAGCGCGCGCTCGAGTCGGCGCGGCGTCTCGGCCTGGGCATCGCGTCGTTCGCCTCCGACGATTATCCGCCGCTGCTGCGTGAGATTCCCGATCCGCCGCTCGTGCTGTACTGGCGCGGCCGTCCGCCCGTGCAGTGCGGGGCGGCGGTCGCCATCGTCGGCTCGCGCCGCTGCAGCACCTATGGCCTGCGCGTCGCGACCTCGCTGGCGCGCGAGGTGGCGGCGGCCGGGATCGTCGTGGTCAGCGGTCTGGCCCGCGGCATCGATGCGGCCGCTCACCGGGGCGCGATGACGAGCGGCGTGACGGCGGCGGTGCTCGCCGGCGGCCTGGACCGCATCTACCCGGCGGCACATTCTTCGCTCGCAGGCAGCATCGCCGACCATGGCGGCTGGGTCCTCTCGGAGCAGCCGCCGGGGCGCGCGCCGGTGCCGCGAATGTTCCCGTATCGCAACCGCATCATCACCGGGCTGGCGCGCGCCACGGTCGTCGTCGAAGCCGGCGAGCGCAGCGGCTCACTTGCCAGCGCGCGTCACGCGCTGGCGCAGGGGCGCGACCTGTACGCGGTCCCCGGCCCGATCGATTCGCCCTGCTCGCGCGGCACCAACGCTCTGGCGCAGGAGGGGTCCTACCTCCTGACTGAGGCAGCCGACCTCGCGGCGACTCGCGAACTTTCCAACCTGGCCCGCCCGCAGCCGCGAAAGCCGGCGCCGAATGTTAAGGATTTCGCCAGCTTGTCTGATGCGAAGGCCCGTATGCTGCTGGCGATGCTGCAGCGCGGCGGCATGGACCTCGATGGCCTCGTCGAGGGCACGTCACTTGACGGCGGACGAGTTCTGGCGTTGTTAACTGCGCTCGAAATGGACGGGCTGGTCGAGCGGGGATGGGCGGGCACCTATTCGTGCAGCCCTCTGGCGGCCGGCCTCAGCCTCCCCGGCGCGGCATTCGGCGCCTCACGTCATCCTTAAGAGAAGAAGCGGAGCAGCGTAGTACCCATGGCAGCCAAAAACCTCGTCGTCGTCGAATCGCCCGCCAAGGCCAAGACCCTGGCGCGCTACCTCGGCCGCGACTACGAGGTGAAAGCCTCGGTCGGCCACCTGGTCGACCTTCCCAAGAACAAGCTCGGCGTGAACGTCGACGGCGACTTCGAGCCCGACTACGAGGTCATCCGCGGCAAGGGCAAGGTCATCAAGGAACTGAAGAGCGCCGCCAGCGGCAAGGACCGCATCTATCTGGCGCCCGACCCCGACCGCGAAGGCGAGGCCATCGCCTATCACATCGCCCAGCACGTGGTGCCGAAGAGCTTCCGCGGCAAGGTGCACCGCGTCCTGTTCAACGAGATCACCAAGTCGGCGGTCCAGTCCGCCATCAAGAACCCCGTGGAGATCGACGAGCACAAGTTCGAGGCCCAGCAGGCGCGGCGCGTCATCGACCGTCTGGTGGGCTACCAGATCTCTCCGTTGCTCTGGGACAAGGTCCGGCGCGGGCTGTCGGCCGGGCGCGTGCAGTCGGTGGCCGTTCGCCTGATCGTCGAGCGCGAGCGCGAGATCCAGGGCTTCCAGGCGATCGAATACTGGCAGATCACCGCCAAAGTGGCGCCCGGCAAAACCGGCAACGGGCAATTCGAGGCGCGCCTGGTCGAGGTCGACGGGCGCAAGATCGATCTGAAGAGCGTGCGTGCGGCCGACGGCAGCGGCGACGGCGCCGCCTCCAAGGCCTTCTACATTGCCGACGAGAAGCAGGCTCGCGAGCTCGAGGCGCGGTTCCGCGCCGCCACCGAGTGGAAGGTCCTCGACGTCAAGAAGAGCGAGCGCCAGCGCCGCGCCGCGCCGCCGTTCATCACGTCCACGCTGCAGCAGGAGGCGTCGCGCAAGCACGGCTTCCAGCCGCGGCGCACGATGAGCGCCGCGCAGCGCCTGTACGAAGGCATCGAGCTCGGGGATGCCGGCATAACCGGCCTGATCACGTACATGCGCACCGATTCCACGCGCGTCTCGGCCGAGGCGCAGGCCGCGGCGCTGTCGTACATCCGCTCCACTTTCGGCGACGCCTACGCGCCCGAGACGCCCAACACGTTCCGGCAGAAGAAGGGCGCGCAGGATGCGCACGAAGCGATCCGGCCCACGTCGCTCGAGTTCCCGCCCGATCGCGTGCGCCAGTATCTGCCGCCCGACGAGTTGCGCGTCTACACGCTGATCTGGAACCGCTTCCTGGCGAGCCAGATGTCGGCAGCGCGCTACGACCAGACCAGCGTGGACATCGAAGCGGCCGGCGGTCGCTTCCGCGCCAGCGGCCAGGTGATCAAGTTCGATGGCTTCCTGCGTGTCTATGAGGAAGGGCGCGATACGCCCGAGGAGAGCGAGGAGGCCGAGGGCCTTCTGCCGGAGCTGCGCCAGGGGCAGCTCCTGGACCTGCGCGAGCTGCTGACCACGCAGCACTACACGCAGCCGCCGCCGCGCTTCACGCAGGCCTCGCTGATCCGCGAGCTCGAGGAGCAGGGCATCGGACGCCCGTCGACCTACGCCACGATCATGTCGACGATCCTCGGGCGCGAGTACGTCAAGCAGGACGACAACAAGCGGCTGCTGCCGACCGAGCTCGGCATCCTGGTGACCGATCTGTTGGTGGAGGCGTTTCCCGACATTCTCAACGTCGAGTTCACCGCCGGGCTGGAGGATGAGCTGGACGAGGTCGAGGCCGGCAAGAAAGGCTGGCTCGACACCACCAAGCACTTCTACACGCCGTTTCGCGCCGACCTCGAGCGCGCGCGCGTCGAGATGCGTGACGTCAAACGCGAGGTCACCGAGACCGAGCTGCCCTGCCCGAACTGCGGCAAGCGCCTGGTGGTCAAGTGGGGACGCAACGGCGAGTTCGTCGCGTGTCCGGCCTATCCGGAGTGCAAGTTCACGGCGAACTTCACGCGCAAGGAAGACGGTTCCATCGAGCTCGAGGAGCCCGAGACGACCGAGGAGGTGTGCGAGAAGTGCGGCGCGCCGATGCGCTACAAGTTCTCCAAGTTCGGCCGCTTTCTCGGCTGCTCGGCGTATCCGGAATGCAAGAACGTCAAGTCCGCCAATCAGCCGATACCGATCGGCGTGGCCTGTCCGGCCGTGCTCGGCGGATGCGGCGAAGGCGAGATGGTGCAGAAAACGTCGCGCCGCGGGAAGATCTTCTTCAGCTGCAACCGCTATCCCAAGTGCAAGTTCGCGCTGTGGGACAAGCCGGTGCCGGTGCCCTGTCCGGAGTGTGAGGCGCCGGTGGTGGTGGAGAAGACGACGAAGCGCGCGGGGACTGTGAGGCGATGTGCTCGAGAGGGTTGTGGGTACATGGAGTCCCTCGACGAGGGCATGTCGCTTCAAGAGTAGATGCGGGCGGTGGTGCTTCGAGAGTAGGCGGGGCGCGCGGAGCGGGCCATCCGCGTCGTCGCCCGTCCCGTGCTCGCTCCGGAGGGCCTCCAGCGCGCCTGCGCTCCGCGCGCGCCGGGCGCCTTGCGGCTGACCCGGTGCGCCCGCCCGCTCAGAGACCGACGGCGGAATGAACAAAAAGAACATCAGGATTGTTGGTGGCGGCCTTGCCGGCAGCGAGGCTGCCTGGCAGCTCGCGCGGCGCGGCGTGGAGTGCGAGCTCTGGGAGATGCGGCCGGAGCGGGGGACCGAGGCGCATCAGACGTCCATGCTGGCCGAGCTGGTCTGCTCCAATTCCCTTCGTGACGATTCGGAGATGACCGCGGTGGGTGTGCTCAAGCGCGAGCTTCGTGCGATGGGCTCGCTGATCATGCGCGTGGCCGACGAGGTCCGCGTGCCGGCGGGATCGGCACTGGCGGTGGACCGGGTGCTGTTCGCCGAAAAGATCACGGCGGCGATCCAGGCGCTGCCGCAGGTCACGATCCGGCGCGGCGAGGTCACGAGCATCCCCGATGACGGGCTGACCATCCTTGCCACCGGCCCTCTGACCTCTCCGGCGCTGAGCGAAGAGCTCGGACGCTACGTCGGCAGCAGGCACCTCTACTTCTACGACGCCATCTCCCCGATCCTGACCGCCGAGTCCGTCGACATGGACGTGGCGTTTCGCGCCTCGCGCTACGGGCGGGGCAGCGACGACTACGTCAACTGCCCGATGGACCGCGAGCAGTACGAGAAGTTCGTCGCCGACATCCTGGCGGCCGAGACGATGCCGCTGAAGAGCTTCGAGCGCTGCATCTACTTCGAGGGCTGCATGCCGATCGAGGAGATGGCGCGGCGCGGCCGCGACACGCTGGCGTTCGGGCCGATGAAGCCCGTGGGCCTGGAGAATCCGCGCACGGGCCGACGCGCGCACGCAGTCGTTCAGCTGCGGCAGGACGACGTGGAGGGACGGCTGCTGAGTATGGTCGGCTTCCAGACCAAGATGACCTACCCCGAGCAGCGCCGGATCTTCCGCACCATTCCCGGTCTGGAGCGCGCCGAGTTCGTGCGGCTGGGCAGCCTGCATCGCAATACGTACATCGACTCGCCGGCGTCGCTGACGCCGCTTCTGGCGCTGCGCGCGCGTCCCGACGTCATGGTGGCCGGGCAGCTGGTGGGCGTGGAGGGATACGTCGAATCGACGGCCACCGGGCTGCTGGCCGGGATGTATGCGGCGGCGCTGGCGCGGGGACAGCAGCCCATCGCTCCTCCGCCGACGACCGCCGTGGGCTCGCTCATCGCGTACGTCACCGACCCTCAGCGCCGCGATTTCCAGCCGATGAACGCCAACTACGGGCTTTTTCCTCCGCTGCCGCGCCGCCTGCACGGCCGCGACAAGAAGGAAGCCCTGTCACGCCGGGCCGCGGTCGATCTCGACGCGTGGATGGCCGCCGTGGAAGCGGATTTTTCGCCCGCGGCGTGCGCGGCAGGCCCGATCTAGCGAGATATTTCGCGCACTGTGCGCTGCATTCGTTGACCCATGGGGGTCGCGGGCGCATCATCGTTTCAACGCCCCGTGTTTTCGGCGGAGCGGAGGAAGGGACCCGGTCGCAACGACGCGGGTCGTGTGGATGGAAAGCAGGAGGCAATCATGACCAAGCAGGACCTCGTCGAGGCCGTTGCCAAGAAGACCGGCATGTCCAAGAGAAGCGCCGCCGGCGCTCTCGATGCCTGTCTGTTCGGCATCGCCAAGGCGATCAAGAAGGACAAGCGTCTGGCCATCTCCGGCCTCGGGACGTTCACCGTGCGCAAGCGCAAGGCACGCATGGGCCGCAATCCCAAGACCGGCGAGCAGATGATGATCGGCGCGAGCAAGACGGTCGGCTTCAAGCCGGCACAATCGCTCAAGCGTTCACTCTAAGCGGCCGAGGCGCATCCCGAACAAATGCGCGGCGAAGCACGGCCGCCCGCAACGCGGCCGTGCTTCGCTTCCGCATCCCGCGCGGCTGTCGCAATCTGCACGGCAGCTCACAAAGTCGGTTGACGAAGCGGTGGCGTGCGGCAGAAAGTGCCCCCCCATGACACTCACTGCCCGCCGCGCCCTTCGCTCGATCCTGAACGTCGCCGTGACTGTGCCGGTCCTCACGGCGGCTCCGGCATTCGCCGCCGACGACGGCTGCCGCTTCAATGTGGTGACTCGCGACAAGGGCGTGAAGGCCAGCTTGATTCGCGCTTTCGCCGCCTGTCCATCCACCGAGAACACCGGCGGCTACAACAATCCCAATACCGAAACGACGACAGGGGTTCCGGCGTGCTCTCCGGTGGCGCCGCCGTGGGACGAGACTGGCCAGGGGCAGGGGTCCAGGTACGAATTCTCGGACCGAGGCATGTGCTCGTTGCAGATGCGCGGTGCCATCGTGGCCGATTGTGGCGTCCTGACCGATGATGATGGCTTCCCGCTCGGGCTTCCCGCCGGCCCCTGCCACGTCACTCGCGTCTCGTCGCGCTGCTCGGGCATAGTGACGATCCAGGATCAGGCGTTGATCGACGGGAACGATCACGCCGGCTGGTCGCTGCACGTGGTGACCCGCGCCACGATCAACGACTCAGCCAACGGCGACATGACGGTGATCGACCTTCCCGTGCGCTATCTCTACGACACACCTGCGGAAGGTGAGATCGAGCTTTCCG
This sequence comes from Candidatus Limnocylindrales bacterium, assembly GCA_035626395.1. Lineage (NCBI taxonomy): Bacteria > Bacillati > Chloroflexota > Candidatus Limnocylindria > Candidatus Limnocylindrales > Candidatus Limnocylindrales bacterium. The sequence goes on from DASPNR010000026.1 coordinate 21,675, forward strand.
GAAACAGCGCCGAGGCGCTGCTGCCCATCGTCGGGCCAGCGCTGGCCGCACTTCCCACGTGCTCGCAACTGCAGCCCGTCGTCGTCCGCGTGATGGATCCCGACGGCGCGCCCTTTGCCGTGCCCGGAGTCGGCACCCACGGCAAGGCGGACCTGGAGTAGGGCCGCCCGGCCTGCATGCGTAGCGTCGCGCGCAATGTGCGCGTGTCGGTGCTATGTGCAGCGGCTTGGTTGCCGCAGCTTCCACCAGACTGCAGGCGCTCCTCGAGCGCGTCCGCGACCCCGCACTGGCGGCGCCGCTCGAGCACGCTGTCGAGAACGCCCCGTCGCCCGTCCATGCAGTCGGCGCGTTCGAGCGCTTGCTCGACGAAGGCGGCGAGACGGCGTTCCGGAACTGGCCGGCGCAGGAATGGGCGAATCTCGCGATCGTCTGTGGATCGAGCCCTTCAATGGCGCGGTGGCTGGTCGCTCGTGGGCCGGCATGGCCGGCGGCCGCTGCTGCCTATCACGACGCGCTGCCTAGCTTCGAGGAGTTGTCGCGTCGCGCGGCCGTGGCCGACGAGGACAGCGCCACGGTTCTGGCGCGCAAGCTGCGCCAGCTCGCGTCCGCCGAGATGTATCGGATCGGCGCCCGCGACCTGCTCGGCATCGCCACACTGGACGAAACACTGACGAGCCTGACCCGTCTGGCCGACGTGACGCTCGAGCTCGCGGTGACGCACCATCGCAAGCTCCTTGCGCGGTCCGGCGGCGACGTGAAAAAGAGCGACGGCACGCCGGTCGGCTTCGTCGTCATCGGCATGGGGAAGCTCGGCGGGCACGAGCTCAACTTCAGCTCCGACATCGACCTGGTGTACCTCTACGAGACCGACCAGGTCGCGCAGGACTCGCCGCCCGCGCGCCAGTTCTTCACGCGCCTGGCAACGGCCGTCACGCGCGCGATGAGCGAGAACCTCGCCGATGGTCACGTCTTTCGCGTCGACCTTCGGCTGCGGCCCGAGGGCATCAACGGCGAAGCGGTCACCACGGTCGACGCTGCTGTGCTGTACTACGAGGGCTGGGGCGACACCTGGGAACGCGGCGCGCTGGCCAAGGCGCGGCCGGTGGCCGGCGACAGAAAGCTCGGCCAGTCCTACATCGATGAGCTCGAGCCGTTCATCTACCGGCGGCATCTGGATTTCCAGACCATCGAAGACATCCGCAACATGAAGGACCGCATCGACGCGGAGCTGATCCTGCTGGCGCCGGGCACACGCAACGTCAAGATCGGCCGCGGCGGCATCCGCGAGCTGGAATTCGTCGCGCAGGTTCTGCAGCTCATCCACGGCGGTCATGCTCCCGCCGTGCGCGGCGCGGGCACCCGTGCCGCCATTGCTGCGCTGGAAAAGGAGGGCTTTCTATCCTCGGAGGAAGCCCGCGACCTGCTGTCGGCCTACACGTTCCTGCGCAACGTCGAGCACGCGATCCAGATCGAGGAGAAGCGTCAGACCCAGACGCTGCCGCAAACCGAAGAAGGCCTTCGATGGCTCGCGCGTCGTCTGGGCTATGGCACCGGACGGCGCGGTGCGCCCGGCGCGCGCGACGACCGCGGCGAGCCGCTCGACGAGATCGCCGCCTTCGAGCACGACTGGGACCGGCACACGCGGCGCGTGCACGAGTTGTTCGTGCGCTTTCTCGAGCTGCGCATCGAAGGCGCGCCCCGCCAGCGCGCCGCCGATCCCGTCTCATTGGCGGTGCTGGGGCAGATCAGCGAGGGACATTTCGAGGAAGCTGGCGCGCTGCTCGCACGCATGGGCATTCCGGGCGGCGAGCAGGCGGCGCACAACCTGGCGCGCATCTACCGCGGACGGCTGCGCGGGCCGGCAAGCCCGCAGCGGCGGCGCGCCGTCGAAGCGCTGGCGCCGGCGCTGCTCGATGCCGTGGCGCGTTCGTCCGATCCCGAGCGCGCGCTCGATGGGCTCGTCGAGTTCCTCATCCGCACCGGTGCCCATACGAGCTACCTGGCACTGCTCGGGAGCTCGCCGAAGACCATGGAGATCCTGGTCTCGTTGTTCGCGAGCAGCCCGTATCTGGCCGGCCATCTCGTCGGGCATCCCGAGCTGCTCGACTCGATGGTCCGCGCCGATGCAGCCAGCGCCGAAGCGACCACCGGGCGGCTCGAGCAGGCGCTGGAGGCGATGCTGCCGGCCGACCGCGCCGATGAAGAGGCGGTGATGGCGGCGCTGCGCCGATTCCGCATCGGCGAGCTGTTGCGCGTGGGTCTCAACGATCTCTCCGGCACGCTCGACACCGATGCGGTGCATCGTTCGCTGTCGACGATCGCCGAGGTCTCCCTGTCCGCTTCCGCCGAGCTGGCACGGACGCTGGTGCAGAGGCGGATGCCCGGGCCCTGGCAGCGGCTGACGCTTGCGGTGATCGGAATGGGCAAGCTCGGCGCCCGCGAGATGTCGTATGGCTCCGATCTCGATCTCATCTTCGTCTACGACAGCGGCTCGGGCGGTTACGATGCCGATGCGCACGTTCTGGCGACCAAATGGGTGCAAAAGCTGATCTCGCTCCTGAGCTCGCGCACGCGCGACGGCGTCGTCTACGAGGTCGATGCGCGGCTGCGCCCTTCGGGGCGCAGCGGGCCTCTGGTGACTTCGCTGGAGCGCTTTCTCGAATACCATTCGGGCGAAGCGGATCTGTGGGAGCGGCAGGCGCTGATCCGCGCGCGCGTCGTCTACTGCTCCGCATCGCCACACGCTCCTTCGTCGCTCGCGCCAGCCATCGAGGAGGCGATGGCCAGGCGCATCTGGTCGGAAGGACTGGACGAGGCTGGCATGCGCGAGATCGCCGATCTTCGAGCGCGCGTGGAGAACGAGCTGGCCGGTGAAGGCCGCTCGCGCTTCAACATCAAGACGGGCCGCGGCGGCATCGTCGATGTGGAGTTTCTCGTTCAGATGCTTCAGCTCCGTTATGGCCACGACCACGAAGAGGTACGGCAGCGATCGACGCTCGACGCGATCGACGCGCTTCGCCGCATCGGCGCGCTCGGTGAGGCCGATGCCGAGGAGCTGGCGCGCCACTACCGTTTTCTTCGACGGCTGGAAGCGCGGCTGCGGCTGGAGCGTGATCGTCCGGTCGAGGAGATCGGCACCGAGGCGGCGGCGCTGGCGCCGCTGGCCACGCGCCTGGGCATCGAGCAGGACGATCCGGGAGCCGCTCTGCTGGATGCATACACGGCCACGCGCGAGGCGGTGCGCGCCATCTACGACCGTCACTTCTCCTCATCACGTTGACGTTGAGCGCCTGGGCCGCTACGAGCAGAACGTGGAAAAAGCCAAATCCATCTGGATGAACGGGACCCTGGTGCCTTGGGACGAGGCCAAGGTCCACGTTCTCACCCACACGCTTCACTATGGTCTGGGCGCCTTCGAAGGCATTCGCTGCTACGACTGCGGCGGCGGCCGCTCGGCCGTCTTTCGCCTGCGAGAGCATCTGGTGCGGCTCGATCAATCGTGCCGCATCCTCGGCATCGAGTGCCCGTATTCGGTCGAGGAACTGACGCAGGCCTGCCTGGAAACGATCCGCGACAACGGCCTGCGCGCCTGCTACATCCGGCCGCTCGTCTATGTGGCCGAGGGCGAGATGGGGCTCGGCTCGGCAACCGTCAATCCCGTGCACGTCAGCATCGCCTGTTGGGCATGGGGCTCCTATCTGGGCGATGAAGGCCTGGCCAACGGCATTCGCGTGCGCACCGCCAGCTTTCAGCGCATGCACGTCAACACGCTGATGACCAAAGCCAAGGCCGTCGGCCACTACGTCAATTCGATCCTGGCCAGCGTCGAGGCGCGCCGCGCCGGCTACGACGAAGCGCTGATGCTGGACGTGGACGGCTACGCGGCCGAAGGCTGCGGGGAGAATCTCTTCATCGTGCGCGGCGCACGGGTGAAGACGCCGCCCATCGGCACGGTGCTCGAAGGCATCACGCGCGACACGGCCATCGCGCTGCTGCGCGGCCGCGGCATCGAGGTCGTCGAGGAGAGGTTCACGCGCGACGAGGTATATATCGCCGACGAAGCGTTCATGACGGGCACCGCCGCCGAGATCACGCCTCTGCAGTCCCTCGATGACCGTCGCATAGGGCAGGGCAGGCCGGGACCGGTCACGACCGCGCTGCAGGAGGAATACTTCGCGACCTTGCGCGGCAAGCGGCCGGAGCATTCCGCATGGCTGACCTACCTCTGACCGCTGCGGCGGAGCCGCGGGGATCGGCGTGAACCCTGGAGGACGATGGGTCCATCGCCCGTCGACGCCGTTCCGGCTCGGGCCACAGGGACCCGTGCCGATCGGCGTCAAGCGGCTGATCATCGCCAACGTCGCGGTCTTCGTCCTGCAGCTGGCCACCGACTCGTGGCTGACGCAGAAGTTCGGCCTGAAGCCGGCGCTCGTCGTCGACGACTTCGAGCTGTGGCGCCTGTTCACCTACCAGTTCCTGCACGGCGGGGTCGTGCACCTGGCGCTGAACATGCTGATGCTGTGGATGTTCGGCTCCGAGCTCGAGCATCGCTGGGGGCACCGCTTCTTCACGAAGTACTATTTCGTGTGCGCCGTCGGGGGCGGACTTGCCTTCACGCTGGTGCAGTGGGGCGAATGGGTGACGAGCGTGGGCGCCTCCGGCGCCATCTACGGCGTCCTCATGGCGTACGCGTTGTGGTTCCCGAACCGGCAGGTCTACCTGTACTTCCTGTTTCCGATCCGGGTCCGCTACCTGGTGATCTTCCTGATCCTGCTCGAACTGATCCAGGCCATCGACGCCACCGGCACCGTCGCTCATACCGCGCACCTTGGCGGAATGGCGTTCGGCTACGGTTACCTTCGCTGGTACGGGATGCGCGGACTGGAGTCGTTCGCGATCCCACGCCCCGCCGATCTGCGGCGCGCGTACGCGCGCTGGAAGCTGCGCCGGTTGCAGAAGCGACGGTTCGGCCAAGGCCCGACCGGCCCGACCTACCACTGACGCGGCCGTTGTCCGCAACACGGCGCGCCTGACCCGCCGCGAAATCGAAAGGCGAGACCGGACGACGACCGACGCTTCGGCAGCGTCAGCGGCGCCCACAATTGCGAAGGGCAGCGAAGCATGGCTCCGCTGCCCTCGTGGATACTGGCTATAGGACTGGATGTGCTCCGGAATCAGGCTTCCGGAAAGAACCAACCAATCAGCACTAGCCCCGCAACGATCAGTGCCGATTCCAACATTGAACTACTCTCCTCAAAAACCCCCACGAATCTCGAACAGGCCGCGAGTTGTACTGAAACGGCCGAAGTGCGTCAACCCGATTTTAGGGGATTCTCAGATTGGTCCAGCACTCCGCACCGGGCCGTTTTTCTAGGTCCTTGCCAAAGGTTCGACAAGCCCTGCCGCAAGAATTTTTGGGGTCCGATTTGGCCTCGACTCGAGCCCGTCGCCGGCCTATACGGCTGTGATGCCCTGCGTCGAAAACAGCTTCGAAGGGACGGGAGGCGTTCCGATTTTCTATCGCGTCTGGCAGCCGGAGGGTCGGCCGCGGGCGCTGTTCATCCTGGTCCATGGCATGGGCGAGCACAGCGGGCGTTATGACCCCGTGGCCCGTTTCCTGGCCGGCCGCGGCCTGGTTGTCTGGGCCCTGGACCATCGCGGTCACGGCCGGTCGGGCGGCGAGCTGGGGACAGTGGAGCGCTTCGAGCACTTCCTCGACGACCTGGAGGCCTTCCACCGGCGTGCGCTGGAGGTCCATCCGGACCTGCCGACGGTCCTGTTCGGCCATTCCATGGGCGGCCTGATCGTCACGCCGTATCTGCTGGAGCGTCCGCTGCGGCCGGACCTCGTGGTCCTTTCCGGCCCGGCCCTGGTCCCGATCCTGGACCCCCACGACAACACGATCGACCCGACGCGGCTGTCCCGCGACCCCGAAGCCTGGAAAGCCTACCTGGAGGACCCCCTGATCCTGCGCGAGCGCGTGCAGCAGGGGCTCTTCGTCGCCCTCGCCGAGGGCCTGGCGACGATCGTCGGCCGCGCCGCCGAGCTCGACCATCCCATCCTGCTGCTGCACGGATCGGCCGATCGTCTGTGCAGCGCCGAAGGGGCGAAGGCGTTCCTCGAATCGTCGTCGAGCCGCGATCTGACGATCAAGATCTACCCGGATGGCCGGCACGAGATGCTCAACGAGATCAATCGCGACGAGGTTCTCGAGGACATGTGGGCGTGGCTGGATGCGCGCCTTCCCAGGTAGGCATCGTGGAACCGGCAATCGTTTGACCGTCGATTCGTTCTGCTAGGATGCCCGCACACATGGAAGACAACGTAATGTTCGTGGTCGGCTCGCCGCGTTCGGGCTCGACGATGCTTGCGCGCATGATCTCCTCGCACTCGCAGATCTACGGGCGCCCCGAGCCGCATCTGCTGACGCCGCTGGCGCATCTCGGCTACTACGGCAACGTCGACAAGGCTCCTTACGATCACGTCCTGGCAGCTGAATCGACCAAGGAATTCGTCGCCGACCTTCCGCGAGGCGAACAGGACTACATCGACGCGTGCCGCGCCTATTGCGACACGCTGTACGGTCGCATGCTCGCGACCAAGCCGGACAAGAAGATCTTCCTGGACAAGACGCCGGCGTATGCACTGGTGCTGGATTTCATCGCGCGCATCTATCCGAACGCGAGATATGTGGTCCTGACCCGGCATCCTCTGGCGGTGTTCAGCTCGTATGCGGAGTCGTTCTTCGACAGCGACTACCAGACGGCGCACCAGTACAATCCGCTGCTGGAGCGCTACGTGCCCGCGATCGCCAAGTTCCTTCGCGAGCGCAAGGTGCCCATCTTCCACGTCGTCTACGAGAAGCTGGTGGCCGATCCCGAGCCGATGCTGCGCGGGATCTTCGAGTTCGTGGGTGTGCCGCACGAGGAATCGGCGGTCGAGTACGGCAAGCACAAGCACGAGGCCAAAGGTCTCGGCGATCCGATCGGCGTGGCCAAGCATTCGCGTCCGAGCACCGAGTCGATCGACAAATGGGCCGTCGAGATTGCCAGCGACCCCGCGCGGCTCGCGCTTTGCCGCGACATGATCGCACGCCTGGATCCGGCCGATCTCGCGCTATGGGGCCATCCGCTCGAAACGCTGTGGGATCCTCTGGAACGCGCCGCGGCCAGCGGCAGGAAGCCGGCACCGAAGAAGCTCGATCGCTATCGCCTCGAGCGACGCGCCATCGTCACGTTGCGGGCGCAGGTGCAGAAGAGTCCGCAGCTTCGCAAGCTGTTGCAGAGAGTGCGGCTGGCTTCGGACGTGCTGCTCCGCGAGTAGCACCGCATTCAGGCCAAGAGGTCGGGGAATCGCGAGGTGCAGATGCTGACGAAGCTGCGTTGGGACGCCGTGAGCACGTCGTTGGCACGGCGGACCAGGCCCCAGGTCCGGTAGAGGCCGCGAGGGCCCAGCGGACGGACGACGAGGTCGCCCGCCAGTTCCTCCTTGCGCACCGCCCATCTCGCAACGAGTGAGACTCCCAGACCGGCGGCCACCATCTTCTTCACGGCCTCCAGGTCGCTGATCTCCATCGCAATGCTGGGGAAAACTCCGGCTTCGAGAACGAAGCGCTCGAGCAGACGGAACGTCTGGCTCCGGCGGTCGTAGACCACCAGCGGCTGCCCGGCAAAATCCTTGGCTTTGACCCGCTCGAGCGCGGTCCACGCGTGATCGCGCGGCGCGATCGCAACGAGCTCGTCGCGGCCGAGCTCGGTGACCACGAGACCGGACTCCTGCACCGGCAGCAGAAGGATGCCGAGATCGACGGTGCCGTCGAGCGTGCGCTGCAGCGTTTCGATGGAGAAGCCCGAGAGCACCTGCACATCGATCTTGCCGAAACGCGACGAGAACTCCCGGACCAGGTCCGGGAGGATGTGATGACAGACCGCGCCGCCGCTTCCCACCGACACGCGCCCGCGCCCCATGCCTTCGAAATCCGACACGACCGCGCGAGCTTCCTCGACCTTGCGTACGATCTGGCGCGCATACGGCAGCAGGACGCTGCCGGCCTGCGTCAGCGTCACCTTTCGTGTCTGGCGTGCGAACAGGGTGGAGCCGAGGTCCTGCTCCAGCGCACGCACCTGCTGGCTCACCGCCGATTGCGTCACCCGCAGCCGCTCGCCGGCTCTTGTGAAGCTGCCGGTCTCGGCCACCGTGAGAAAGGTCGCGAGCATTCTGAGGTCCATCGTGCCGTAGCCTAATCGATCTTCTTTCCTTATCGAAGCTGGGGACTTGCGGATCGGGCGCGCCGCCTTGGGGCGGGCTGCCTGCATCCAAGGCACGGCAGTGCCGGGGAAAGCAGCAGCAAACGTTGGGTTTGACGCCCTTTTGCGCTCTCCGACTGCGAAAAGAGCCGATGAATCACGCCTTGCGGCCGTGCGGAAGGGCGCCCCGGCGCTGGCACTGATTCTGCTTATCGCGGGGTGACGATTCACAACCGACTCTTATCGGTTAGGACGGGGGTTTTCTTCATGCGCACTCGATCGACAATCATCACCACCGCTTTGGCGCTGTTGCTGGCATCGGCCGCCAGCTCCTTCGCAGAAGAAGCTCCGGCCGGAATCCCTCCGGTCGCCATCGACACCTTCTGGGTGCTGCTGACGGGCGCGCTGGTGTTCTTCATGAACACCGGCTTCGGCTTGCTCGAAAGCGGTCTTTGCCGCGCGAAGAACGCGGTCAACATCCTGGCCAAGAACTTCACCGTGTTCGCTGTCTCGTCCCTGGCCTTCTGGTTCATCGGGTGGGGCTTGATGTTCGGCAACGGCAGTCCGTTCTTCGGGAGCGAGGGACTGCTGATGCTGACGGGCGCCGACAACAGTCCGGCCACCGGCGATGCCTACCAGGGCGCCTATTCGGCCATCGCCTGGACCGGCGTGCCGCTGGAAGCGAAATTCTTCTTCCAGCTCGTGTTCGCAGGCACCGCTGCCACGATCGTGTCGGGCGCGGTGGCCGAGCGTGTGAGGTTCCTGTCGTTCATCGTCTTCTCGGCGGTGCTGACGGCGATCCTCTATCCCGTCACCGGGCATTGGATCTGGGGCGGCGGCTGGCTGGCCGGGCAGGGCTTCTGGGACTTTGCCGGATCGACCGTCGTGCATTCGGTCGGTGGCTGGTGCGCACTGGCTGGAATCCTGGTGCTCGGGCCGCGCCTCGGAAAGTACACCAAGGACGGCAAGATCGCTCCCATCACCGGCCACAACATGACCAGCGTGTTCACCGGCTGCTTCATCCTGTGGCTCGGCTGGTTCGGCTTCAACGCTGGCAGCACGATGACGGTCGGCAACGGCGTGGACATCGCGCACATCTTCGTCACGACCAACATGGCCGCTGCGGCCGGGTCGGTGACGGCGATGCTCGCGGCATGGCTGGCGCTGGGCAAGCCGGACTACACGATGATCGCCAATGGCTGTCTTGCCGGCCTCGTTGCCATCACCGCACCGTGCGCGTGGGTGAGCACCCCGGCAGCCGTGCTGATCGGCGGCATCGGCGGCGTCCTGGTCGTCTACGCCGTGCTGTTCTTCGACAAGGCGAGAATCGACGATCCGGTCGGCGCGCTGTCGGTGCACCTCGTCAACGGTGTGTGGGGAACGCTGTGCGTGGGGCTGTTTGCGAGCCCGGACTACAGCAACGGCGCTGCGCTGCTCGAGAACGGCCGCATGGCGTTGATCACCGCGCAGCTGACGGGCATCGTCTCGGTTGCGATCTTCACGCTCGTCGCCTCGTTCGCGAGCTGGTTCGCGATCAAGGCGATCATGGGGATTCGGGTGTCGGCCGAGGAGGAGATCGAAGGCCTCGACGCCGGCGAGCATGGCCTCAGCGCCTACCCGGATTTCAGTTCCACTAGGATCGGGTCCATCCACCCTGCGATGGCGGCAGCTTCGGGCGGCGCGATGGCGAACTCGGTCCTCGCGCGCGAGTACCGCCTCGGAGAGGCCGCGCAGTAGTCGACGGGTGGCGGCGGCGCGCCGGTGACCGGTCCCCTACCGGCGCGTCGCCAATTTCCACGGTGGGACCGGGTGTGGAGGTTGCATGAGGCTCGAAATCGAGCCTGCGGGGTTGGGAAGCCGATGCCCGGGCCGCTTACGCGGCCCGGGCGTTGCTCGCTTTGCCCACGCCGACCAGTAGGCGGACGGCATCCGTGATTCCATCGACGGTCAGCGGGAACATCGGGAAGACGCGCTCGAGAATCCGAGTCGTATGAGTGTGCGTCCAGACCTTGCGGTCTTCGGGATTGAGCCACACCGCGCGGTCGAAGTGCTCGGCCACCCGCTGCATCCACGTCAGACCGGTCGTGGCGGTGGTCTGCCTGGGATCGATGCCGCCGAACGGCTCGAGCAGCTCGGCTGGATGCATGGCTGCATCGCCGACCAGGATCACCTTCCAGAACGGCTCGTGCGTGCGCAGCACCTGCGTGGTGGGCACGGCGCTCGCGCGCGTCAGGCGGGCGCTGGTGTAGACGTGGTCGTAGATGCAGTTGTGGAAGTAGTAGGACTCGAACGCCCGCAAGCCGCGCTGCTCGTGCAGTGCCGTCAGCAGCCGGCTGACGGGCTCGTAGTACGGGGTCATCGTCCCGCCCACGTCCATCAGCAGCAGCACGCGCACGTCGTTGCGGCGGGGCGGACGAAACACCATCTCGATCTCGCCGGCGTTGCGGCAGGTCTCGTCGATCGTTTCGTCCAGATCGAGCTCGACGGCGCTGCCGTGACGGGTGAGCTGACGCAGGCGGCGTAGCGCAACCTTGAGCTGGCGCACGTCCAGCTTCACGTCCGTTCGGTAATCCTCGAAATGACGTTCCTCGGCTACCTTCATCGCCGAACGGCTGCGGCCTGGGCCGCCAACGCGGATGCCGGTCGGATGGACCCCGCCATGACCGAAAGGAGAGCGGCCGCCGGTGCCGACCCAGCGGTTTCCGCCGTCATGGCGCTCGTCCTGCTCGGCAAGAGTCTCCAGGAAGCGGCGCATCAGCTCATCGCCGGTAAGGCGCTGGAGCTCAGCCAGCTGCTCGGGCGTCAGCTGCGGGAAGCTCTTGGGATCGCGCAGCCACTCCAGGATCTCCTCGGTCAGCTTGTCCAGGCTCCCCTCGACGCCGTGGAACACGCGCGCGAAGACGCGATCGAACGCGTCGAAGTGGCCCTCATGCTTGATCAGGCAGGCGCGGGCGAGGTGATAGAAGCGCTGCAGGCTCGAGCCGTGCAGGCCCATGGCCATCGCATCCATCAGCGTGAGCCATTCCTGCGTTCCGACCGGAACGCCCTCGTCGCGCAGACCGTAGAAGAGCTCGAGGAACATCCGCCTACTGGTTGTAGCGCGGGCCCAGCTCCGACCAGCTGGACGGGTAGCTGCCGCCTTTCTTGTTGTAACGGTCCAGCGCCTCCGAGTCCTGCTCCGTCTTGAGGAGGCTGCCCACGAACGGGATGTGCTCCTCGATCTTGTCGGCGCCGATCCCCGCCCGGCGCAGCGCGGCGATCCAGTCGATCAGTTCGGACGTCGAAGGCTTCTTTCGCAGCTCGGGCTGCTCGCGCAGCCAGTAGAACTTGATCAGCACCTGGTCGAGCAGGTTGGTGTCCAGGTTCGGGTGATGCACGGCCACGATGCGGCGCATGAGCCGTACGTCCGGGAATTCGATGTAGTGGAAGATGCAGCGGCGCAGGAACGCGTCCGGCAGCTCCTTCTCGTTGTTGGACGTGATGAGGACGATCGGGCGCTCCTTGGCGGCGATCTCGTCGCCCGTCTCCACGACGGTGAAACGCATCTCGTCGAGCTCGTGCAGAAGATCGTTGGGAAACTCGATGTCCGCCTTGTCGATCTCGTCGATCAGCAGCACGCGCCGCTCGTCGGCGACGAAGCAGCGGCCGACCGGGCCCAGCTTGATGTACGAGCGGATGTCGGCGACGTTGCCGCCGCCGAAACGGCTGTCGTTCAGCCGCTGGACCGTGTCGTACACGTACAGGCCTTCGGCTGCTTTGGACGTCGATTTGACGTGCCAGCTCTCCATCTTCAGCCCCAGTGCGGCACTGATGTGGCGAGCGAGCAAAGTCTTTCCGGTGCCGGGCTCGCCACGCAGGAGCAGCGGTCGCTGCAGTGCGATGGCGCAGTTGACGGCGTCGACGAGCGACTCCGAGGCGATGTAGCCGTCGGTGCCTGTGAAGCGGTAGAAGGGTTGCTGGTCGGACATCGTATTCCTTTCAGAAGCAGGCAGCGTATCTCGAACGTCGGTGGCTATGCGACATCCCGCGGCGGCCGCAAAAGCTCATGCCGCCCTAGAAGCCGAGGCTCTTGGCGATCACCTGTTTCATGACTTCGTCGGCGCCGCCGCCGATGGAAGCCAGGCGCGAATCGACGAACATGCGGCCCGCCGGGTTGTCGGTCAGGTAGCCGGCGCCGCCGTACATCTGCATGCAGGTGGTGGCGACGTACTGCTGGGCCTCGATGCAGAAGATCTTCGCCATCGAGATTTCGCGCGTCGCATCCTCGCCGTCGATCCGCTTGCGCACGCATGCATAGCCGAGCTCGCGCGCCGCCTGGATCCGAATCAGCATGTCGACGAACTTGAACTGGTTGACCTGAAACTTGGTCAGCGGCTTGCCGAACACGATTCGCTGCTGGCAGTAGTCGCGCGTCTTTTCCCAGCAATCCATGGCGGCGGCGCTGGAGGCGAGAACGGCGATGAGGCGCTCGTCCTGAAACTGCACCATCTGCTGCTGAAAGCCGCGTCCGGGATCGCCGATCGTGTTGGATATCGGGACGCGAACGTCCTCGAAATAGATCGTTCCCGTGTCCGAGCCCCAATTGCCGATCTTGTCGAGCAGCGTGTAGCTGATGCCGGGGGTGTCGGTCGGGACGATGATCTGGGTGAAGCCGCCGTAGCCGGCTTCGGGATCCGATACCGCCAGGAGGCAGAAGAAGTCGGCCGTGGCGGCGTTGGTGATGAAGGTCTTGGAGCCGTTGATCACCCAATCGTCGCCGTCGCGCACGGCACGCGTCCTGATCGCCGAGACGTCCGAGCCCGCCGTCGGCTCCGTGACGGCGATGGCGCCCACGGCCTCGCCGCGGATGGCGGGGGCTAGCCAGCGCTCCCGCAGTTCGTCCGAGCCGAACTGGGCGAGGGCAGGCGTGGCCATGTCGGTCTGAACGAAAATGCCCATGGCCACGCCGGCGTTGTCGCAGCAGCCGACCTCTTCGGCCAGGATCGCCGAGAAGCTCCAGTCCAGGCCGGCGCCGCCGAAGCGCGGGTCGTAGCGGATGCCGAGCATCCCCAGCTCGCCCATCTTCGGATACAGGCTCTTGTCGATACGGCCCATCTCGTCGAACTCGCGCGAGCGCGGGACGAGCTCCTCCTGGACGAATTTTCGGATGCTGGCGCGAAATGCGCGGTGCTCGGGCGTGGCGAACATCTCGTGTTCGCTGAAGATCTCGTTCGGCATGGCGCTTCGTACGCGAGGAAAAGGGGCTACGCAATGGCGGCGGCGGAGGCACCGCGGGAAGCGACCGGTGGTTGGCCGGCCGGCCTGCAAGGGGGTAACAGGCCGACCGGCCGAGCGTCCCGCTTTCGCGGAGCGCTGACCACCTGCCTCTCGCTTACGCGAGAGGCCAGCGCGCCGGTGCCGACCCCAAGGGGGTTAGAGTCGACGTCGGACGTGCATTGGTAGCGATGCGAAGCTGAAGCAATTGCAGTCGCATCGCAATCCTTTTTGTCATCCCACCGTTCACGGTTACTGCGCGTTGAGGATGCTCATCGACAGCTCCCAGCCTTTCGGGTAGCTGCCTGCCCACGTAGCCGTCAACGAGGCGATGTCCGTTCCATACATGATCTCGGTCGTCATCTCCGGAAGCGTCGCCTTCGAGAAATCTCCGTACACCTGGAACGTGAACGGATAGGTCAGGACGCCGTTGATGAGCTTGGCCTTGATCTGGAACTTGGCGATTCCGCTGCGGCGCCCGCGGCCCATGCGCGCCAGCGAGTCCGTGTACTTGAACGCGGTCCCCTTGCTGTTGCCCTTCAGGTCACCCGGGAACAGCGATGCCCGGTAGATGATGCCGTTGGCATTGCTGAGCGAGAAGCGCACCGGCTCGGTAAACAGGTCGATTGAGGTGTAGGGTTCGAACCGGGCGTGCATGCTCATCACGTCGGGCGCGCCGTTCTTGCCGAACTTGATCCTGGCCGGATCGTTCAGGATCGGCTGGCACTGCGGCACGATCTCGCAGCTCAGGCTGCAGGTGGGCTGGCCGGTGAGGCAGTCCGGATCGCTGCAGTCGATGAGGCCGTCGAAGTCGTCATCGAACGTATTGGCGCAATCTTCGCCGCTCGGCGGATCGCACTGCTCGCCAACTTCCACGATGCCATTGCCGCAATCGCTCGTGCCGGGATCCGTCGACGGCGGCAGAACGTCCGTCGGCTCTTCGTCGGAGTCGTTGCTCGCGTTGGTGTCGTTCGAGGAAGTCGTGACGGCGGCGATGTTGCAGAGATCGCTGTTGCCATCGCACAACCCGAACTGGTTGGAGCCGCTCGTCGGGGCGGTCTCGAGCACGTCGACCTGGATGTCGAACGTCACGGACTCGCCTGAGAGCAGAGCACCGAGGTTGCAGCGCAGGCCGATGCCGGCCAACGGGGCGCATGGCATGGTGGCGCTGACGAAGGTCGTGTTCGGATCGAGGTTCTCGATGACCTCGACGTCGAAGGCAATGCCGGGACCGTTGTTGGTCACCGTCAGGGAGTAGCCGAGGCGGTTGCCCGCGCGCACCGAGTCGGGCGAATCGGACTTCCTGATCGACAGGTCGACGACGTCATTGCCCGATTCGATCGTGCAGGTTGCGCTGCATCCGTCGCCGTCGACCAGGTTGAGGTCGTCGCATTCTTCCACGCCGGTCTGCACGAAGCCGTCGCCACACGCGGCGTCCTCGCAATTGCTCAGGCAGGCGTCATCGTTGGCTGCGTTGCCGTCGTCGCAGGCCTCCGTCACGTCCACGACGCCGTCGCCGCACTGATGCAGACCGAAGTCGAAGGTCAGGTTCTGCGTGCCCGAGGAGAGGCTGAAGTTGGAGGTGCGCGCCGTCAGCGGATCGCCGTCGCTGTCGAGGCTTCCGTCGGCGCCGGCGTGCGCGTCCGTTAGGAACCAGCCGGCAGGAGTGACGATCTGTATGTAGTAGTTGCCGGCGGCGAGCCGCTCGAACAGGTAGTAGCCCTGCACGTCGGTGGTCTGCTCATCGACGAGCTCGCTGCTGCCCCCGGCGAGAACGCGGTAGAGCTGCACGAGGACACCGGACAGGCCTGGCTCGCTGCCGTTGCGCGCCTGGATGCCGTCGCGGTTCGTGTCGAGCCAGACGTGGTCGCCCACAGAGGCCAGATTCTCGATCTGGCACGTGGAGCCGCAGCCGTCGTCGGCGGTGGCGTTGCCGTCATCGCACTGTTCGACGCCCGCGCGTACGAAGCCGTCGCCGCACGTCGCGGTGGCGCAGGTCGTCAGGCATGCGTCGGTGTTGACGGCGTTGCCGTCGTCGCACTGCTCGACGCCCGTGCGCACGAAGCCGTCGCCGCAGACCGCGGCGGTGCAGGTGGTCAGGCATGCGTCGGTGTTGGAAGCGTTTCCGTCGTCACAGGACTCCACACCGGCCCGCACGAAGCCATCGCCGCAGGTGGCGGTGGCGCAGGTGGTGAGGCAGGAATCGGTGTTGGAGAGATTCCCGTCGTCACAGGACTCGACCCCGGCCCTCACGAAGCCATCGCCGCAGGTGGCGGGCAGGCAGGTGGAAAGGCAGGCGTCCGTGTTGAGGACGTTGCCGTCGTCGCAGGTCTCGACGCCCGTGCGCACGAAGCCGTCGCCGCAGCGGGCGGCAGCGCAGGTGTTGGTGCAGGCATCGGTGTTCGACGCGTTGCCGTCATCGCACGATTCGACGCCGGCCCGCACGAAGCCGTCGCCGCAGCGGGCGGCTTCGCAGGTCGTCGTGCAGGCATCGGTGTTGGACGCATTGCCGTCGTCGCAGGCTTCGACACCCGTGCGAACGAAGCCGTCGCCGCAGCTGGCGCTGATGCAGGTGTTGAGGCAGCCGTCGGTGTTGACGGCATTGCCGTCATCGCACAGCTCGCCGGCGTCGATGACGCCGTTGCCGCAGGCCTCGGTCGCGCAGGTGGAGGAGCAGCCGTCGCCGCTGGTGGCGTTGCCGTCGTCGCAGGCCTCGACGCCGGAGCGGACGTGACCGTCGCCGCAGCGGGCGGCAACGCAGGTGGTCAGGCACGCGTCGGTGTTGGACGCGTTGCCGTCGTCACAGGCTTCGACGCCGTTGCGTGCATATCCGTCGCCGCAGCGCGCGTTCGCGCAGGTATCGAGGCACGCATCCGTGTTGACGGCGTTGCCGTCGTCGCACTGTTCGCCCGGGTCGACCACGCCGTTGCCGCAGACCTCGGTCGTGCAAGTGGCGGAGCAGCCGTCGCCCGCGGTCACGTTGCCGTCGTCGCAGGATTCGCTGCCGGTGCGGATGTGGCCGTCGCCGCAGGCGGCGGCGGCGCAGGTGTTCAGGCAGGCGTCGTTGTTGGATGCGTTGCCGTCGTCGCACGCCTCGACGCCGGTGCGCGTGTAGCCGTCGCCGCAGCGCGCGTTCGTGCAGGTGTTGAGGCAGGCGTCGGTATTGACCGCATTGCCGTCGTCGCACTGCTCGCCGGCGTCGACGACGCCGTTGCCGCAGGCCTCGGTCGCGCAGGAGGCGGAGCAGCCGTCGCCGCTGGTGACGTTGCCGTCATCGCAGGTCTCGCTGCCGGTGCGGACGAACCCATCGCCGCAGGTGGCGGTGACGCAGGTGGCGAGACAGGCGTCGGTGTTGGAGGCGTTGCCGTCGTCGCAGGCCTCGACGCCGGTGCGAACGAAGCCGTCGCCACAGGCGGCCGCGGCGCAGGTTGTCAGGCACGCATCGTTGTTGGACGCATTGCCGTCGTCGCACGCTTCCACGCCGGTGCGAACGATGCCATCGCCGCAGCGCGCCGCCTGGCAGGTCGTTGTGCAGGCGTCGGTGTTGACGGCGTTGCCGTCATCGCACGCCTCGACGCCGGTTCTGACGAAGCCGTCGCCGCAGGCTGCGACCACGCACGTGGTGAGGCAGGCATCGGTGTTGGAGGCGTTGCCGTCGTCGCAGGCCTCGACGCCGCTGCGCACGAAGCCGTCGCCGCAGGCGGCGGGCACGCAGGTATTGAGGCAGGCGTCGGTGTTGACGGCGTTGCCGTCGTCACAGGCCTCGACGCCGGCACGGACGATACCGTCGCCGCAGCGCGCGCTCGTGCAGCTGTTGGTGCAGGCGTCGGTGTCGATCGCGTTGGCATCGTCGCACTGCTCCGTACCCACGTGCAGGTAGCCGTCGCCGCAAGCGGCCGCCACGCAAGTGGTCAAACAGGCGTCGCTATTGGATGCATTGCCGTCGTCGCAGGCTTCGACGCCGCTGCGGACGATGCCGTCGCCGCAGCGCGCGACCGCGCAGCTGTTGGTGCAGGCGTCGGTGTTGATGGCGTTCGCGTCGTCGCAGCCTTCGATGCCGGCCTGGACGAACCCGTCACCGCAGCGCGCGGTCTGACAGGTCGTGGTGCACGCGTCGGTGTTCGAAGCGTTGCCGTCGTCGCACTGCTCGGTGCCTTCCTTGACGCCATTGCCGCAGACGCTGCGCAGCGTGCAGCTGTTCGAAGGGCCCGTCAGCGTGCCGGTGCTGAAGGTGCTGCCGTATTTCAGCGCCACCACTGTGGTCTCGGTGGCGTAATTCGCGTTGAGCGTGATGTAGTAGTTGCGCGTCTCGCCGGTATCGAACCCGGTATCGAACTTGACGCCGTAGATGCCGGTGGTCGGGTCGTTTCCGAAGACGACGGTGCGCGGGCTGAGGTCGTTCTGCGTCGGGCCCCAAACGCCCGCCGCCGAAAGCATGGAGGAGGACACGCAGGTCCCGAGCTGTATGGTCAGGTGGCTGATCGCATTGGCGCCGCTGTTGGACCGGAACGTGTAGTACCAGGTCGACTTGCCCGTGGTGGGATAGTCATAGCGCACCGCCACGAAGGTCGCTTCGTGCGGTCCGACGGCGACGGCCGGTGCTACGGCCGGCATCAAGACCGCAGTCAGTACCAGCATCCCCGCCAGCATCTTGCTGAGAGTGCCGGCGGGACGAGCTTTCAAGTTATGTTCGGGACGAGCACGTGGCTGGTCCCCCCTTTTCCGAAGCAGCATAACAACCCCCTTGCTTGCTGCAGCCGCCTACATCTTCATCAGATTTAGGCCGTGATAAAATTGACGAATGCATTCTTCACCCGGTGGCCAATTTTGCGCAAGCAGTTTTTGCCCCTGCCGCGCCCCACGGCGCTTTTGAGGAAGAATCGAGAACTTCAGAGCTTACGAACAAGTTGTAAGCACTGTTCACGTTTGTACGATTTTCTGGGGGGTTGCGTCTCCGCGTCTCTTGATGCTCAGCAAATTCGTCGTCAGTGGCGGGCGGCAAAAAAAATTTTGCTCGACCAAGAAAAGTGGTGCAGAGGGCGCGACTCAAACTGAGGGGAAGAGGGGGCGTCGCGAGCCGGGGCCGTGCGAGCAAGAATCGTCGGTGCGGTTGGTCGCCGAGCCGAGTGAACCGCCCGTAGCGGGCGCGGCGATGAGGCGAGGCTTCCGCGGCTTGGTAGAACGCGGCTTGCCATCGGGCCACGCCGCTCCCATCGTTGCCCGCCATGTCGACGAAGCCAGCGCCCGCCGCCGGAACCACCAACCTCCATTTCGAGTGCACCCAGTGCGGAAAGTGCTGCTGGACGCGGGGCGAGTACGCCCACGTCTACGTCAATCGTGACGAGATGGAGACTCTGGCGTCGGCGCTGGGGGTCGGCGTGCGGGACTTCCGCGACCGATACACCGTGCGCGACGCCGACGGCTGGACCGAGCTGGATTTCCCCGGCGGCCGCTGTGTCTTTCTCGACCCCGACACGAAGCTCTGCACCGTCTACGAGTCCCGCCCCACGCAGTGCCGAACGTTTCCGGTCTGGCCCGAGCTCATCCGCCGCGGGCGCTGGACAGCCGAAGCGCGAAGCATCTGCGAAGGCGTTGGCCAGGGACCGGCATTCTCGGTGGCCGAGGTGCAGGCGAGGATTGCTGCGCAGAAGCTGGCCGACGAAGCCGACTAATCAGTCCCCGTGCCGCGGCGCCGTGTCCGGACAAAGCGTACGAAGGATGGTTTCCAGCTCGAAGACATGCTGGTCGTGTACGCCGAGCCGTCGCAGCGCAGCAGCGAGCTCGAGCACGTAATCGACGTTGGCGCCGCTGGGACCCCGGCAGCCTGCGATCTGCGAGGCGATCCGAGGCAGAGACGCGTCCCCGAGATAATGGGGATTGCTGGGCTCTGCGACATAAGCCGTTGCGAGAAGCCGCGCGCCCGAAGCCGTCGTGATCTCCAGCCTTTCTCTCCGGTAGCCGCCGCGCTCGCGCTCGTCGAGCATCTGCAGGACGGCGTGGGAGTCCCTTGCCGCGACGCAAAAGGCCACTCCCTCGCAGGTCATCGCCGCGGCCGGTACCAGCGTGACGACGCGTCCGGGAGCGCCTGGCACGCCACGGTGGTCGGTGGACCCCTGCCAGAAGCGCCGCTGCCAGCCGTGCGCCACCGCCAGCATCGCGTCGCGATATGGGAACCCGGGCCTCCACATCAGCGAGCCATAGCCGAAGATCCAGCAGTCGTTCATCGATCCGTTCAGGCTTCGGTGCGCTCTTCGACGTCCTCTTCGTCGATCCTGCGGATGCGTACCTGGGTGATGCGACTGCCGGAGATGTCCACGACGACGATCTCGTAACCCGGCACGCGCACGCTCTCCCAGCGCCGCGGCGCCCGTCCGAGCTCGTTGAACACCAGTCCTGCCAGCGTGTCGCCACGCTCGGCATGGAGGCTCCAGCCTGTCTCGCGATTGAAGTCGAGCACCTTGACGCGTCCCAGCGCCTCGTAGTGGTCTTCGCCGAGGCGCCGGATGGTCAGCAGCTCCTCGCGATCGAACTCGTCGCGGATCTCGCCCACCAGCTCTTCGAGAATGTCCTCCTGCGTGACGATTCCGAGCGTGACGTTGAACTCGTCCTTGACGATGGCCATGTGCACGAAGGCGTGCTGCATGTCGGCGAGCAGCGGCAGGATGGGCTTGCGCTCGGGGACGCGCAGCACGTTCTTGAGGATGCCGCGCACGTCGGTACCGCCCTCCTGGACGAGCTTGACGAGATCCTTCAGGTGCACGACGCCGAGAATGTGATCGATCGATCCCTCGTACACCGGGACGCGCGTGTAGCGCTCCTCGAGCATGCCGTCGAGGATCGCGGTAGCGGGCGTTTCGATCGGAAATCCGGTGACTTCCGCGCGAGAGATCATGATATCCCTTACTGTCATCTGCGAGGCGCCGGCGGCCGCGCCGATGATCGCCGCCAGAGAGCCGGTCTGCGCGGAGGCCGGCTCGCCGCGCTGGGTCTGCCTGGCCAGGCGCAGGATCTCCTCGGTCGTGGTGGGAACGCCTGCACTGGCCCTGCCGCCGACCATTCTCTCCACCGCCGGGTCGATGAAGCGGTCGAACAGGATGTGCAGCGGCCGCAGGCTCTGGTGGATGAGGTAGAGCGGGATCGCCACGAACGTCGATGTGCCGCGAGGATGGTGGGCAGCCACGGCCTTGGGAAATACCTCGCCGGCGAGGAAGACGACGATCGTCATCACGATCGCCGACACCAGAACGCCGGCGTCCACGCCCAGCAGGTCGACGGCGACGGCCGATGCCACCGAGGCCGCAAGGATGTTGGCGATGTTGTTGCCGAGAAGGATCGTAACGAGCAGCCGTGACGTCGAGGAAAGCAGATCGCGGATCGCCAGCGCTGCCGGTCCTTTCTGCGCCTGAATCTCCTCCTCCAGCTCATGCTCGCGCAGCCGCAGCAACGCGGTCTCGGCAGCTGAGAAGAATGCCGCCAGCGCCAGACATGCAAGAAGGATCAAGGACGCGGCGAAGATGCCCATGAGGGTGAACCGATTGTAGAAACGTGGCTGCTACCGATGCAAAGCCACTGCGAACCATGCCACGACACCGGCGGCAAAAGCCGGTGCGACGATGACCGTGGAAGTGGATGCGATGTCTTTCGTGGTGCGAGGAGGGGGACTTGAACCCCCACGGCCTTTCGGCCACTAGGCCCTCAACCTAGCGCGTCTGCCATTCCGCCACCCTCGCAGTGAGAAAAGCTGGAGCGCCGTTTCTAGGGAGCCCCAGGGGACTCGTCAACCGGCGCTGCCGCTCCACCAGGAGCCGGTGCAGGCTTGTCGGCCGGCGCGGCATCGGGCGCAGCAGCTGGCTTCGCGCGTGCATCAGGCGCGGGCGCTGCGGCGTTCGACGGCGGCGCCGCCGGTGCGGCTTCCGCAGGCGGCGTCGGTGCCGCGGGAGGTGCGGCGTTGCCCTCGGGATTCCCTGCTGGTGCAGCGGCGTCCTGCGCTGCACCACCGCTTGCCGGTGCATTGGCGCCAGGCGCAGGTGCATCGGGCGCCGGCGCTGCAGGAGCAGCATCGGGCGCCGCTGGCGCGGCAGGCGGCGCTGCGGCATCCGGCGCGGCCGGCTGCGCAGGCGGTGCGCCATCGGCGGCATCGCCCGCGGGCTGCGCGGCTTTGGCAGCGTCCGAAGCCGGAGGCGCTTCGGCGCCGAATGGCGCATCGGTCTCGCCGCCGCCCGTTGCCGGAATGACGCCGGGCACTCCATCGGCGGGGGCCGTTTCGGCCTGCGGAGGAGCGGCGAGCGGCTCCGTCATCGCATCGAACACCGAGCCCTGCCGCGCCGACAGGACCGCCAGCAGCAGCGACGTGGCCATGAACGTGATCGCCGTGGCCGTCGTCAGCCGAGCCAGCGGGTTGGCCGAGCTGCCCGAGCCGAACATGGGCGAGCTGGCGCCGCCGAAAGCCGCGCCCATGTCGGCGCCGCGTCCGGCCTGTAGAAGCACGACCAGGATCAGCACCAGGCATGCGATGACGTGAACGGCTACGAGAAGGACTGTCACGATGGGAACTCCTGAAATTGGACGATGCGCAAAAAGTCATCGGCGGAAAGGCTGGCTCCGCCGACGAGCGCGCCATCGACGTCGGCACATGCCATGAGCTCGTCGACGTTGCCGGGCTTGACGCTGCCGCCGTAGAGAATGCGAACGGAATCGGCCACGTCGGGTGCGACGTCGCGCAGGATTGCCCGGATGTGGCCGTGGACTTCCTGCGCCTGCTCCGGTGTGGCCGTGCGGCCGGTACCAATGGCCCATACGGGCTCATACGCGATGACGAGCGTGGCCATGCCCTCGGCCGGCAGCTCGACGATGCCGTGCCGGACCTGCTTTTCGACCAGCGTCATCGTCTCGCCCGAGTCGCGCTGCGCCAGCGACTCGCCCACGCAGAGAATCGGCGCCAGTCCGCACGCGTGCGCCGCGGCGACCTTCTTGGCCACGGTGTAGTCGGTCTCGGCGAAGAATTGACGGCGCTCGGAGTGGCCGATGATGACGTACCGGCAGCCGGCGTCGATCAGCATTGGCCCCGAAACTTCTCCGGTGAAGGCCCCGCTGGCTTCCCAGTACAGATCCTGTGCGCCGAGGGCGACGGCCGATCCGGAGACGACGTCGGCCACCGCCGGCAGCGCGACGAACGGCGGGGCCACCATGACCTCACGATCGTGCACGGCTCCGCATCCGGCCACGACCGCGGTGGCCAGCGCGCGAGCTTCGGCCGCGGTGCCGGCGTTGAGCTTCCAGTTGCCGGCCAGCAGAGGCTTTCTCATGCGCAGCGTCCTTCCTTGGCGTCCAGTGCCGCGATGCCCGGCAGCACCTTGCCTTCCAGAAACTCGAGCGACGCGCCGCCGCCCGTCGAGATGTGCGTGATGTCGCCGGAGCGCCCCGATTGCGTCAGCGCCGCCACCGAATCGCCGCCGCCGACGACGCTGTGCGCGTGCGAATCGCCCACGGCGTTGGCGACGGCAAGGGTCCCGGCGGCATAGGCGCTCCACTCGAACACGCCCATCGGACCGTTCCACAGCACCGTAGCGGCGCGCGAGAGGATGTCCGCGTACTGCTGTCGCGTGCGCGGGCCGATATCGAGGCCCATCCAGCCCTGCTGAATCGACTCGCCATCCGTGACGCTCGGCGGCGCCGACTCCTCGAACTTCTGCGCGATCACGTGATCGACCGGCAGCGCAACGCGCACGCCGCGCTCTTCCGCCTCGGCCAGCAGGTCGCGGGCCATGTCGAGACGGGCCTCTTCGACGCGCGAGGCGCCGACCTCGACGCCCCTGGCACGCAAGAACGTGTAGGCCATCGCTCCGCCGATGAGCAGATCGTCGATGCGCGCCAGAAGGTTGCGCATGAGCGCGATCTTGTCGGAGACCTTCGCGCCTCCGACCACGGCCGCGAACGGCCGCGCCGGCGACTGCAGCAGCGTCGACAGCGCCCGCACCTCGGCGAAAAGCAGGAAGCCCGCGCCGGCATCGCCAACGTGTTCGACTATGCCGGCCGTGGAGGCATGGGCGCGATGCGCGGTGCCGAACGCGTCATTGACGTAGACGTCGCAGAGGCCGGCGAGCGCACGCGCGAACGCCGGATCGTTTGCCTCCTCCTCGGCGTGGAACCGCAGGTTCTCCAGCAGCACGACGTCCCCGGGAGCCATGGCCGCCACGTGCTGCTCGACAGTGGGACCGATGCAGTCCGGCAGCAGCGCCACCGGGCAGTCCAGGGCCGCGGCCAGCTCATGCGCCACCGGTCCCAGCGTCAGCTCCGGCTTGAACTTGCCGTCGGGGCGCCCGAGGTGCGAGGCGAGGATCAACTTGGCGCCGCGGCTGCGCGCGTAACGCACCGTCTCCAGCGCACCACGGATGCGCGTGGCGTCGGTGACCTTGCCGTCCTTGATCGGGACATTGAAGTCGACGCGGATGAAGACGCGCGCGCCCTGCAGCGCAAGCTGTTCGATGCTCTTCAAGGCCGAAACTTCGACCGCCTCAGAGGCTCTTGGCGATCATCGCCGTGACGTCGCACATGCGAGCCGAGAAGCCCATCTCGTTGTCGTACCACGACAGGATCTTGGCGAAGCCGGGCTCGAGGACCTTCGTGATGTCCGCGTCGAAGATGGAGGAGTGGCGGTTTCCGTTGAAGTCCGACGACACCAACTGCTCCTCGCAGTACTGCAGGATGCCCTTGAGCGGGCCCTCGGCCGCCGCCTTGACCGCCGCATTGATTTCTTCCTTGCTCGGCCTCTTGTCGGTCTCGAAGACCAGGTCCACGACGGAGACATTGGGCGTGGGGACCCGAATCGCCATGCCGTCGAGCTTGCCCTTGAGCTCGGGCAGCACCAGGCCGACGGCCTTGGCCGCACCGGTCGTGGTCGGGATCATCGACAGGTTGGCGGCGCGGGCGCGGCGAAGGTCCTCGTGCGGGAGGTCCAGGATGCGCTGGTCGTTCGTGTAGCTGTGGACGGTGGTCATCATGCCGCGGCGCAGGCCGAAGCTCTCGTGCAGCACCTTGGCAACCGGGGCCAGGCAGTTGGTGGTGCAGGAGGCATTGGAGATGACGTGGTGCTGGGCCGGGTCGTAGCTCTGGTGGTTGACGCCGTAGCATACGGTAAGCTCGACGCCGCTGGCGGGCGCCGAGATGATGACTTTCCTGGCCCCCGCCTCCAGGTGCTGCGCCGCCTGCTCGCGCTTGGTGAACATGCCGGTGGACTCGACCACCACGTCCACGCCGAGTTCCTTCCACGGCAGTTCCTTCGGATTGCGCACCGACAGCACACGGACCGTCTTGCCGTCGACGGCGATGTCATTGCCCGAGACTTCGACGGTGGCGGGGAAGGCGCCGTGAACCGAGTCGTGCTTGAGCAGATGAGCCAACGTCTGCGCGCTGGTGAGGTCGTTGACGGCCACGATCTCGAACTCGCTTCGACCGAGCGCCGCGCGCAGCATGTTGCGACCGATTCTGCCGAAGCCGTTGACGCCGACTCGCATGCTCATCCCTAAGTCCTCCCGATGTTTGGAACTTCTCTCTGTGATTGTGGCAAGAGGCCGGATTTCCAGGGAAAAGTATGCGCGCTCTTCTCACGGCCCCGGCTGCAAGTCAAGGTGCCGGCAAGCGCGCGCAAGAGCCTCTGAGAGACCTCACTTGATGGTGCGCAACGCGCTCGTGCACCGTTTCGCGCGACAAAATTGACAGCCTTCCACTCCGGGAATACCTTCGCCGCGGTGGCGTGAGCGGTGGATGCGGCAGCTCGTTAAGTGACACCTCAAGCTCAAGATCTTTCGTACTGGCACATGCTCACCGGGTCCGGCCCGGTCGTGCTCGCAGTGCTGTACTCGCTCATCGCGGCGTCGGTGGCGAGTTGGGGAATCATCCTCTTCAAGGCGCGACAGTTTCACGCTGCGCGCAAGGGGGCCGAGGAATTCCAGCGGCTGTTCTGGGAGACTCGCAACCTGGCCGAAGTCTCGCGCGCCTGCGCGCAACTCGGTTCGAATCCGCTGGCTGCCGTCTTCACCGCCGGCTACGAGGAGCTCCTGCGGCTGCGCAACAAGAAGAAGGCCGCCGCCGAAGAGGGCCTGACCACGGAGCTCGCCGGCGTCGCCAACGTCGAGCGGGCCATGCGGCGCGCGGCCACGCGCGAGCGCACCGAGCTGGACAAGCTGCTGACCTTCCTGGCCACGACCTCCAGCACCACACCCTTCATCGGGCTGTTCGGCACGGTGTGGGGCATCATGAACTCGTTTCGCGGCCTGAGCGCCGGCGGGCCCTCCAGTATCCAGGCGGTGGCGCCCGGTATTTCCGAGGCGCTGATCGCCACTGCCGCCGGACTGGCCGCGGCCATCCCGGCTCTGGTCGCCTACAACCACTACGCGCGGGCCGCTCGTGTCATCGCCAGCGAGATCGACAGCTTCATCTCCGAATTCCTGAACATCGCCGAGCGTCATTTCCTCAACTGAGAGGTCGGTCATGGGCGGCGGAGAGGAATCGGGCGAGGGCGGGACCGTAGCCGGCATCAACGTCACCCCGCTGGTCGACGTGATGCTGGTGCTGCTGGTCATCTTCATGGTGACGGCGCCCATCATCCAGCAGGGCGTGGACGTGCAGCTGCCGAAGGCGGGCGGCAATCAGATGCAGGGCGACGACGTGGCTCTGGTCGTCTCGGTGACCAACGAAGGCAAGGTCTACCTCAACGACACGCAGACCAATCCGGAAAAGCTTGCCACGACGATCAAGGGCATCCTCGCCGAGAAACCGCACCAGATCGTCTACGTGCGCGGCGACACGCGCGCCGACTATGGCATCGTCGTCGAGGTCATCGCTTCGCTCAAAGCGGCGGGCATCGACAAGCTCGGCCTCATCACCGAGCCCGGAGCGACATAGTGGCCACTGCCATGCGCGACCAGGCGCCCGAAAGCTTCGGGATGGCGCGCTTCGACCCCCGACTTCTGCGCGCCCTGCTGTGGTCGCTGGCCGGCCATGTCGCCGTCGTCGCGGCGCTTTTGCTTTACTCGATGTTCGCGCCGGCACCGCGGCCATTCGAGATGCCGGGCGGCGCGATGGTGGATCTGGTCTCTCCGCCGGGCGACTCGGCGGTTTTCAAAGTTGGGCCGCTCGCCGCGCCGAAAGGCGGCAAGACGCAGCCGGCCAAGCCGGCCGCTCCCAAGCCGCCCGAAGCAGCCAAGCCGCAGCCGAAGTCGCCGGCGCCGCCGGCGGCCGAGCCGACACCCAAGCCCAAGCCCGAGCCGCCGAAGGCCGAACCGAAGCCGGAGCCGAAGCCGGAACCGAAGCCGGAGCCGAAGCCGGAACCGAAGCCGGAGCCCAAACCGGAGCCGAAACCGGAGCCGAAACCGGAGCCGAAACCAGCACCAAAGCCCGAGCCCAAGCCGCAGGCGAAGCCGGCGCCGCAGCCTGCTGCCAAACCGGAGCCGCCCAAGGAAGAAGGAAAGCCCGCGGGCAAAGCGGATGCGAAGGACGAGCCGAAGAAGGAGCCCGTCAGGCCGTTGCCGAAGCCCGCACCTCTGGGGCCGACCGGATCCACGACACCGGCACCGTCCAAGCCAGGGCCCGCCTCGGCGGCATCGCCAGGTGCGGTCGAGCCCGGCGCCGGCGAACAGCCGGGCGGTGGATCCTTCGGAACGCCGGGCGGCGGTGGTGGCGGTGGGGCCACGCGCAGCCCCGAGTACTACGCCTACATCGCCTACATCTATTCGCTGGTGAAGTCGGAGTGGATCTGGAACGGCTCGCAGGATCCGGCGCTGGCCGTGGCAGTTCGAGTCAGCATTCTTCCCGACGGGAGAATCGCCGACACGCGCGTGACCGAGCGCTCCGGAAATGCGCTCTTCGACGAATCGGCGATCAACGCCCTCCGTGCGATCGGGTCGCTGGCGCCGCCGCCGCCGAGCGTACGGTCGGAATTCGCGGACATCACGCTGGTGTTCCATCCCCCGGGGAGCGACGAGTAGTGGCAGGACGAGGTGTCATGGAGATTTTCTCTCGCAGTCGAATCGTTACCGCGATGGCCGCGGCGCTGACGCTGGCCGCCGTGGCAGGAAGCGCGTCGGCGCAGCCACGCATCGACATCTACGGCCCCGGCGCCAACAAGGTGCCGATCGCGGTCGCTCCGCTGGCAGCGCTCGGCGGCGACGATCCTGCTCTCGAGCGGGAGTTCGCACGCGTCCTCGACCACGACCTCGAGCTGAGCGGCATGTACCGCGTCATCGACCGCTCGGCCTACATCGAAGGCGTGCCGGCGGGCCCGTTCGCGCCCGAGAAGGTGAACTTCCTGAACTGGCAGGCGCTCGGCGCACGCGGCCTGGTGCTCGGCCGCTACGAGCGACGCGGCGGAGAGGTGACTCTGGAGTTCGCCTACTTCGACGTGCCGGGCCGCTCGATGCTCGGTGGCCGCCGCATCCGCGGCTCTGCCGGCGACGTCGCGCGCATGGCGCACCGGACGGCCGATGCGATTCTCGAGTTCACCACCGGCATCCCCGGGCCCTTCGACTCCCGGATCGCCTTCATCTCCAACCGCAATCAGCGGATGAAGGACGTGCACGTGATGACGCTCGACGGCGCCGTCCAGAAGGTCACCGACCACCGCTCCATCACGATGGCGCCGTCGTGGAGCCCCGACCTCGGCTCGATCGTCTTCACCAGCTTCCGCGGCGGCAACGCCGGGCTGTGGAGCGTGCGGCTGGGATCGCGTGCCGAGACCCAGATCGCCGCCAAGATGGGACTGAACATCGGCGGCACCTGGCACCCCGGCGGCCGCGTCCTGGCGGTTGCCCGCGAGGAGGCTGGCAACACCGACATCTTCGCGCTCGAGATGGCCACCAGCGGACAGCAGCGCCTGACCGAGCACTGGGGCATCGACGTCGATCCGTCGTGGTCGCCCGACGGCCGGCGCCTGGCGTTCTGCTCGTCGCGCGGAGGCACTCCGCAGGTCTACACGATGGGCTATCCCGACAAGTCGGTTTCGCGCGTGACATTCCAGGGCAGCTACAACTGCGCTCCCGCCTGGTCGCCCGACGGCCGCTACATCGCCTACGCCGGGCGCGTCGGTCGCGACTTCCACATCTTCGTCGTTCCGGCCGGCGGCGGTACGCCGCGGCAAGTGACGTTCGTCGGCTCCAATGAAGACCCGTCATGGTCGCCAGACTCGCGCTTCATCGCGTTCTCGCGCGAGACCAAGAATCGCAAGAAACTGTGGCTTGCAGATGTCACAGGTCACTGGGAACACGAATTGACCACCGGCAATGGGGATGATACTTCCCCAAGTTGGTCGAGGCGGCTTGATTAGGGCGCAAAACGCCTTCCTGCGTCCCGTTTCGATGAACCAGTACAGCGCGCCGCGAGCGCTTCGGAGGATGACCATGGGTCTTGGACGTGTGTGGGTGGGGCGGGTCAGAGTGGCGACCGTCGTCATCGGTGTCGGCCTTGCGTTGGGGTTGACGAGCGGCTGCTCGTCGAAGCAATCGGACAGCGAGCTCGAATCGGACTCGTCGCTGAGCGACAGCGAATTCGGCGGCTCGCGCGGAAGCCTGGCCGATGCGCAGGCAGGCCGCCGCGTCGGCGGCGGCCGTTTCGAAGAAATCTATTTCGCCTACGATTCCTCCGAGCTCGATAGCGCGGGCACGCAGGCCGTCCGTTACAACGCCGAGCTGCTGCGCGCCGAAAAGGGACGCATCGAGATCGAAGGCCACTGCGACGAGCGCGGGACGGCCGAGTACAACCTGGCGCTGGGTGCGCGCCGCGCCAAGGCGGTCCGCGACGGCCTGGTTGCGGTCGGCATCAGCTCGTCACGCCTGTCGACGGTCAGCTACGGCGAGGAGCTGCCGGTGTGCCGCGAGTCCAGCGAGTCATGCTGGAGCCAGAACCGGCGCGCTCACCTCGTCGATCTGACGGAGTAGCCAGTCCGCGATGACCAACTCCCGCCTGCATGTTCTCCTGCTTGCCGCTCTGACGGCGACGCTGGCCGCCTGCTCCGCGCAGCAGGGCGGCAACGTCGAGCGTCGCTACGAAGACCTGCGCACGCTCGTTCTCGAGCAGCGCCGGGCCATCGAGGACCTGCAGCGCGAGCAGGAGACGATGCAGGCGGCGCTCGACGAGATGCGCTTCGGGCGGCGGCCGAGCAGCCGCCCCGTGTACGGTCCCTCCGGCGCAGGCCTGGAACAGGATCGCTACCGCCAACCGACCTCCCCGATGACTGCCCAGCCCGAGTTCCCCGTCGACGAGCCCGCCGACGAGGATCCGCGCGCGGGCGACGTTGCCTCGATCCCGCAGACGCAGCCGGACCGTCCGGCGCCGGCTGCACCGCAGGGAGGCTCGGTCCCGACCGACCTCGTCGGCACGAGCTATGATTCGGCAATGCGCTCGCTCAATGCGGGCGACCACGACGAAGCCATCCAGTCGTTCCGCAACTTCCTTCACGACAACGCGTCGTCGCCGTACGCGGACGATGCGCAGTACTGGATCGGTGAGGCCTACTTCCGCAAGGGTCTCTACCACCGCGCCATCATCGAGCTGAACCTGGTATCGACCAGCTACGGCTCGGGCGATCGTGCGCCTGCAGCGCTGCTGCGGCAGGCCGAAGCCTTCCGCATCGTCGGCGACCGCGTCGACGCGCGCCTGAGCCTGCAAAAGGTCATCAACCGCTACCCGGGCACCGACGAGGCCGCCAAGGCCTCGCGCATGCTCAACGAGATCGGCGGATGAGGACGCCTCGCTTCGCCGATGAGGATCGTCCGTAGTCTCGACCGCGCTCGCGGGTCGGTACGCGCACCGGTCGTCACGATCGGCAACTTCGACGGCGTCCACCACGGCCACCAGGTCATCCTCCGACAGCTGATTCGCGACGCTCGTGCCCGCCACGCGCCCGCGGTCGTTCTGACGTTCGATCCGCATCCGGTCGCCGTCGTGCGTCCGCAGGCCGCGCCGCGCCTGCTGATGACGCTCGGCGACCGCCTCGCCACGCTGGCCCGCCACGGCGTCGACGTCACGGTCGTGCAGCGCTTCTCGCGCGACTTCGCCGCCATCGAGGCCGACGACTTCATACGGCGCTTCCTCGTCGAGATTCTGGACGCGCAGAAGATCCTGGTCGGCCACGATCTCAATTTCGGTCGCGGCCGCAGCGGCAACGTCGATACGTTGATCGCGGCGGGAGCCCGGCACGGCTTTGCCGTCGAGGTGATCGGGCCGGTGGAGGTCGACGGCGTTCCGGTCCATTCGAGCCGCATCCGTGAGCTCGTCGCCGCGGGCGACGTGGCGTCCGCGCATCGCCTGCTCGGAAGGCCGCACCGCGTGCGCGGGCGCGTGCGGCACGGCGCCGGCCGCGGCAAGGGGCTCGGCTTCGCGACCGCCAACGTGCGGCCGCGCACGCCGCTGCCGCCCGGCGACGGCGTCTATGTCACGGTGGTCCATCTGGACGGACAGGAACTCGACAGCGTGACTTCCATCGGCAGCACGCCGACGTTCGGAGGCGGCGAGAGCGTCATCGAGGCCCACATCTTCGCGGACGTCGGGGACATCTACGGGCGCCCCATCGCGCTCGACTTTCTGGCCAGGCTCCGCGACCAGCAGCGCTTCGAGTCGCCCACAGCCCTGGTCGCGCAGATCGAGAAGGACGTCGCCGAGGCCAAGGCCGTGCTGGCCGCGCGCCGTGGCTGAGCGCGCGCCGCGAGAGTTTCTCGTGCCGCCCGGCGGCGGCGGTGCGCGTCTGGATGTGTGGCTGGCCGCGCAGCCCGATGCTCCGACTCGGTCGCAAATCAAGCTTGCTTGCGAGCAGGGCCGGCTGCGCATCGGCGACAGACCGGTGCGGCCCTCGATGAGACTGCGCGGCGGAGAGACGGTCGTGCTCGTGGGCTCGCCCGCCGAGGATGCCGAAGCGGCACCTGTCGCCGAAGCCATCGAGCTGCGCGTGCTCTACGAGGACGAGGACATCGTGGCGGTGGACAAGCCGGCGGGAATGGTCGTGCATCCTGCAGCCGGCAATCGCGCCGGCACCCTCGTCAACGCCATCCTTCACCGTTACTCGGCCTCGGCTGCGGCCGCTTTGCCTCATCGCGCCGGGATCGTGCACCGGCTCGATCGCGATACCTCCGGCGTCATTCTGGTGGCGCGCACGGTGGTGGCGCACGAAGCGCTATCCAAGCAATTCCGCGAGCGCAGCGTGCGCAAGGAGTATCTGGCACTGGTGCATGGGCTGGTGCGCAGCGGCGGGACCATCGATGCGCCGATCGGCCGCCACCCCAGCGACCGCAAGCGGATGTCGACGCACGCACGGCGATCGCGCAGCGCCGTCTCCGACTACGAGCCGCGCGAGCTGTTCGAGCGCGCCGGCGCCACCCTGCTCGAGGTGCGTCCGCGCACGGGACGCACGCACCAGATCCGCGTGCACCTGGCCGCCCGTGGGTGGCCGATCGTCGGCGACAAGGTCTACGGACGGCGGCCTGGCACCCGGCCAGCGCATCCTCGTCAGGCCCTGCATGCTGCGGCGATCGAAATCGAGCGGCCTTGCGACGGGCGGCGCATCCGCATCGAAGCGCCGCTGGCCGCCGACCTGCATGCGCTGCTGGACTCGCTTCGAGGGGGCGGGCCAGGCCGGGGGAATCCTGGTTGACTGCCAGCCATGGATGCTCTAGCTTCGCGACTGTCCCGCCCGGAAACGCGCCGTTTCCGACGTCCGGTCAAGCATCGCGCCAGCCGACGGAGTTGCCAGTTCGTAGGCGTATGCGCCGATGCCTGAGTTGGCCGGTCTCGAGGGAGCAGCCCGAGGGACCTCCGGGCCTCCATCAATCTAGCCTCAATGATCGCGGGTCCGGGCCCTTGGGAGAGGGAGACGGGTGCGCGATCGAACCAAGCGGTTCCACCTAGGTTTTATGCCCGAACGCACCGGCGAATCAGCCAGAGAAAGGAAACACGGCGAGGAGCGTCATCGCTCCGGCCGTCAGGACAAGTCCATGGGGCGCCAGAGGCACAACAACTCCCGTCCCAAGGACGACATCACGCCCGAGGAGGAACAGGCGGCGGCGGCACCGGTCCCCGGGATGCCCACGCTCGATCTCAAGGAGCTCAAGCAGAAGACGGCGCGCGAGCTGGCCGATATTGCGCGCGACCTCGGCGTCGAGGGCGTCGCCACGATGCGCAAGCAGGAGCTGATCTTCAAGCTCCTGGAGGCGCAGGCGGCCAAGAGCGGAAACGTCTTCGGTGAAGGCGTTCTCGAAATCCTCCCGGACGGCTTCGGCTTCCTTCGCGCCCCCGACTCGAACTATCTGCCCGGCCCGGACGACATCTACATCTCCCCCAGCCAGGTCCGCCGTTTCGGCCTTCGTACCGGCGACGTCGTCTCCGGCCTGATCCGCTCTCCCAAGGAAGGCGAGCGATATTTCGCGCTGCTCAAGGTCTCGGCGATCAACTACGACGAGCCGGAGAAGGCACGCGACAAGGTCCTGTTCGACAACCTGACGCCGCTGTATCCCAACGAGCCGCTCGTCCTGTCGCACGACCCGACCGACTACACCACGCGCGTCATCGACCTCATGGTCCCGATCGGCAAGGGCCAGCGCGCCCTGATCGTCGCCGCGCCGCGCACGGGAAAGACGGTGATGCTGCAGTCGATCGCGCACGGCATCGCCGAGAACAACAAGGAAGTGATCCTCATCGTTCTGCTCATCGATGAGCGGCCCGAGGAAGTCACTGACATGCAGCGCTCGGTCAAGGGCGAGGTCATTTCCTCGACGTTCGACGAGCCGCCGACGCGCCACGTGCAGGTGGCCGAGATGGTGATCGAGAAGGCCAAGCGCCTGGTCGAGCACGGCCGCGACGTGGTGATTCTGCTCGATTCGATCACCCGACTTGCGCGCGCCTACAACGCCACCGTGCCGCCGAGCGGCAAGATCCTGTCGGGCGGCGTGGATTCCAACGCCCTGCGCGGGCCGAAGAAGTTCTTCGGCGCGGCCCGCAACATCGAGGACGGCGGCAGCCTGACCATCATCGGCACCGCGCTCGTCGACACCGGCAGCCGAATGGACGAGGTCATCTTCGAGGAGTTCAAGGGCACCGGTAACTGCGAGATCCATCTGGACCGCCGCCTGATGGACCGGCGCGTGTTCCCCACCATCGACATCCAGAAGTCGGGTACCCGCAAGGAAGACCTGCTGCTGGAGAAGGACGCTCTGACGCGGGTGTTCGTCCTCCGCAAGCTGCTGACGCAGCTGAACACGGTCGAGGCGATGGAATTCCTGCTCGGCAAGATGAAGGGAACGAAGACGAACAAGGAATTCCTGGACTCGATGAACCAGTAGGCCACCACGACCCACGCGACCGCAGTCGCGCGGTCCGTCCGTGCCCGGGCCCTGACGCGTTGCATCCCGGAAAGTCTTTTGTTATTGGGCCGCGATTGGCCTGAGAACGGTGCTCGATAAGAGGTCTCGATAACGAGGTGAGGAATGGTAGCTCGATGAGCCAGGTTACGATGAAACAGCTGCTGGAAGCCGGAGTGCACTTCGGCCACCAGACCAGCCGCTGGAACCCCAAAATGCGCCCCTACATCTTCGGCGCGCGCAACGGCATCCACATCATCGACCTTCAGCAGACGGTCAATCTTTTCCGTGAGGCCTGCGATTTCGTTCGCGAAGTCACCGCCCGGGGAGGGACGCTGCTGTTCGTGGGCACCAAGAAGCAGGCGCAGGAGGCCATCAGGACGGAGGCCGAGCGCTGCGGTCAGTACTACGTCAACAACCGCTGGCTGGGCGGCACGCTGACGAACTTCCAGACCATCAAGCAGTCCATCGATCGCCTGCGCAAGCTCGAGGAGACCCTGGCCGATCCCACCAGCGCCACGGTCTACAAGAAGAAAGAGCGCCTGCTCATGCAGCGCGAGCTCGACAAGCTCCAGTTCAACCTCGAAGGCATCCGCGAGATGAAGCGCCCGCCCGATGCCATCTTCGTCATCGATCCCGACCGGGAGCAGATCGCGGTGGCCGAGGCCAACCGCCTGAAGATCCCCGTGGTCGCGGTGGTCGACACCAACTGCGATCCCGACCGTATCGCCTACTGCGTGCCAGGCAACGACGACGCGATCCGCGCCATCCGCCTTTTCTGCGCCGCAATGGCCGACTCGGCTTTGGAAGGAGCGGCCGAATCCAAGGAGCGCAGCGCGATCGCCGACAAGGGCGACAGCAACGCGTTCAGCTCGGCTGCGCTTTATTCCGACATGGCCGGCGCGGGCGCCGAGCACACGTTCTCGGACGGCTCCCAGACGCCGTTCGCTGCCGGCGACTTCGATACGGGTGCCAGCGAATGAGCATCGACGCCAAGACCGTCAAGGACCTGCGCGACCGTACCGGCGCGGGCATGATGGATTGCAAGAAGGCGCTGGCCGAGGCCGAAGGTGACCTCGAGCGCGCGGTTTCCATCCTCCGCGAAAAGGGCCTTGCCGGTGCGTCCAAGAAGGCCGGCCGCGTGGCCGCCGAGGGCGCCATCGGCATCTACTCGAGCGCCGATTCCAAAAGCGCGGTGATCCTCGAGCTCAACTGCGAGACCGACTTCGTCGCCAAGACCGAGCCGTTTCGCCAGCTTCTCGACAAGCTCGGCAACGCGCTGCTCGCCGCTTCCGCCACCGAGGGAACCGGCGAAACCGCGGCCGACGTCACGATTGCCGGTGGCCAGCCCATCGGCGAGGTGCTGCGCGAGGCGGTTGCCTCCATCGGCGAGAACATCGGGCTGCGGCGCTTCACCAGGTACACCACCAGCGGCATCGTCGGCAGCTACGTGCACGCCGGCGGCAAGATCGGCGTGATCGTCGAGCTCGACGGCGCCGACTCGCGCCACGAGGAGCTCGCAAAGTCGCTCGCCATGCAGGTGGCCGCGGCCTTTCCGCGCTACGTCTCGCGCGACCAGGTCGCCGAGCACGAGCTGGCGGGCGAGCGCGAGATTTTCAAGCAGCAGGCGCTCGCTTCGGGCAAGCCCGAGAAGATCGTCGAGAAGATCGTCGATGGCCGCATCGAGAAGTTCTACGGCGAGACGTGCCTTCTCGAGCAGGAGTACGTGCGCGACTCCGACGTCACCATCACCAAGCTCATCGCCGGCGTCGCCAAGGAAACGGGCGCCACGCTCCAGGTGAAGCGCTTCGCGCGCTATCAGCTCGGCGAGGGCATCGAGAAGAAGCAGAGCAATCTCGCCGCCGAGGTCGCTCAGACGATCGGCCACAGCGCCTGAGCGCGCATCCTCCGATGTCGGACGCGGCGACGACCCCCCGGCTACAGCCACGGTACCGGCGGGTGCTGCTCAAGCTGAGCGGTGAGTCGCTGGCCGGCGAGGGGGATTACGGCATCAGCCCGAGCATGGTCGGGCAGCTCGCGGGCGAGATTCGCGACGCGCATCGCCTCGGCACCGAGCTGGCTCTGGTCGTCGGCGGCGGCAACATCTTCCGCGGGCTCAAGGCCGCCGACATGGGCATGGACCGCGCCACCGGCGACTACATGGGCATGCTCGCCACGGTACTCAACAGTCTGGCGGTGCAGGATTCGCTCGAAAAGCTCGACGTGCCGACCCGCGTCCTGTCGGCGCTGGAGATCCGCGAAGTGGCCGAGCCCTATATCCGGCGCCGCGCAACGCGGCACCTGGAGAAGGGACGTGTGGTGATCTTCGCCGCGGGCACGGGCAATCCTTTCTTCACCACCGACACGGCGGCAAGCTTGCGGGCGGTCGAGATCGGCGCCGACGTCATCATGAAAGCGACGCGGGTGGACGGCGTCTACGATGCCGATCCGGAGAAGGTCGCTGGTGCCAGGCGCTTCGAGTCGCTGACGCACTTCGAGGTGCTCGAGCGTGGACTGCGCGTGATGGACACCACTGCGATCTCGCTTTGCATGGAGAACGAGATGCCGATCATCGTCTTCGATGTCACGCGCCCCGGCAACATCGTGCGGGCGATCGCGGGCGAAGCGATCGGTACGATCGTAGGAGGAGAGGGGCGAGCCGACGCTCGATGAGGGTGCAGCCATGACCGACGAAATCCTCAAGGATCTGCAGAACCAGATGCAGGAGACGATCGTGTCTCTGAAGCGCGACATGGCGCGCATCCGTGCCGGCCGCGCCACGCCCGCGCTTC
Organism: Candidatus Limnocylindrales bacterium; assembly: GCA_035626395.1. Classification (NCBI taxonomy): domain Bacteria; kingdom Bacillati; phylum Chloroflexota; class Candidatus Limnocylindria; order Candidatus Limnocylindrales; species Candidatus Limnocylindrales bacterium. Next base: position 58,305 of record DASPNR010000026.1, read on the forward strand.
TCGACCACGTCTTCGTCGACTACTACGGCTCCTCGACGCCGCTGAACAAGCTGGCGACCGTCTCCGCTCCGGAGGCGCGCCTGCTGCTGGTGCAGCCGTTCGACAAGAGCACCGTGGGCGCCATCGACAAGGCCATCCGCACCTCCGATCTCGGCCTCTCGCCGGTCAGCGACGGCCACCTGCTGCGGATTCCGATCCCCGAGCTGACGGGCGAGCGCCGCAAGGATCTGGTCAAGCAACTCAAGAAAGAGGCCGAGCAGCACAAGGTCTCGGCGCGCAGTCATCGGCGCGATGCCAACGAGCTCCTGAAGGAAGCCGAGAACGAGAAGGAAATCACCCAGGACGAGCACCGCGCCGCCGTGGAGAAGGTTCAGAAGCTGACCGACGAGACGATCCACCAGATCGACGCGCTCGTGGCGGCCAAAGAACAAGAGATCATGTCGATCTGAGCGGAGCCGCGCTCGTGAATCCGCCGCCGATCGGAGAGGGCCTCCCTCGCCACGTTGCCGTCATCATGGACGGCAATGGACGCTGGGCCACGCAGCGCGGGCTCAGCCGGATCCAGGGACATCGCAAGGGCAAGGACTCGGTGCGCGAGATCGTCGAGACGGCGCGCGAGATCGGCATCGAGTACCTGACGCTGTACGCGTTTTCGACGGAGAACTGGGAGCGGCCCGGGCGTGAGGTCGAAGCGCTCATGGGCCTGCTGCGACGCTACCTTCGCACCGAGGTCAACAAGATGATGCGTCACGGCATCCGCCTGCGCGCCATCGGCAATCTCCGGCGGCTTCCGCGCGAGGTCCTGTCCGACCTGCGCGACGTCGAGCACCGCACTCGCGACAACTCGGGAATGACGGTACAGCTCGCCGTCAGCTACGGCAGCAGGGAGGAGATCCTGGCGGCGGCGCGCAAGCTCGCGCGTCGCGTGCGCGACGGCGACCTGGCGGCCGAAGACATCGACGAAGAGGCCTTTGCCGGCGCACTCATGACGGCCACGATTCCCGATCCCGATCTCCTCATCCGCACGAGCGGCGAGATGCGGCTGTCCAACTTCCTGCTGTGGCAGGCGGCGTACACCGAGCTCTACATCACCGAGACGTTGTGGCCCGACTTTCGCCGGCCGCAGTTCCTTGCGGCGTTGGCCGAGTTCAAGAAGCGCCGCCGCCGTTTCGGCCGCACCGATCAGCAGCTCGCACAGGAGGCGTGAGTGCTCAGGACGAGGATAGTCACGGCCATCATCGCCATTCCTATCCTCATCTGGCTGATCCTTTCCGCTTCGCCGGCGGTCTACAATTTTGTCGTCCTTCTGTGCACGTTCATCTCGCTTCGCGAGCTGGCCGCGATGCAGCGCGAGATGATCAACGGCGGCACGCTTCTGACCGCCGGCGCCGGCATGGTCATCGCGGTCTCCATGCTCATCGACGAAACCGGACGGGCGGTGTCGGCCGGCCTGGTCGTTGCGCTGGTGGGAATCCTTCTGGGAACGCTCGCGACCGCCAAGAACATGCAGAGGAGCGTCGTCGGCGCCGGCCAGATCCTGTTCGCCTCGCTGTACGGCGGTCTGCTGCTGCCGCATCTGATCTGGCTTCGCGCGCAGCCGGGTGGGCCGAAGCTCGTGTTCTTTCTGCTGGCCTGCGTCATGGCCAGCGACGCCGGCGGCTACTTCGGCGGCCGCGCCTTCGGGCGCCGCAAGCTGTGGCCGAGCGTCTCACCGAACAAGACCATCGAGGGCGCCATCAGCTCGGTCGTTGCGGCAGTTTTCGTCGGAGCTATCTTCGACGAGGTGCTCGTCGACCGGTTCGGGGCCGTCGAAGTCGTTTTCGTGGCGGCAGTGATATCCCTTCTGGGCCAGGTCGGGGATCTGGCCGAGTCCATGATCAAGCGCGCGTATGACGCCAAGGACTCCGGCTGGATCCTGCCGGGCCATGGCGGCGTGCTCGATCGGACCGACAGCATGGTGCTGCCGATCGTGTTCACCTACTACTACGCCGTCCTCAGCGTGGCGTAAGACAGGCCGCTGTTGCGCCGCCGCAGAAAGTGGCTGCCCTTTTGAGTGTGGGAAGATTGCGGGTTTCGGTCCCGCTGCAGCCCGTATAGAGAAGAAGTCATGGCCGTTGGAAGCATGCTTGCCGCAGTTCTCGTTCTCGCCATCGTCATTTTCGTCCACGAGCTCGGTCACTTTCTGGCCGGGAAGTGGAACAACGTCGAAGTGCGGGTTTTTTCGATGGGTTTCGGCCCGACCCTGTTCGCCAGGAAGTTCGGCGAGACGGTCTACCGTCTGGCCCTGGTTCCGCTCGGCGGCTACGTGCGCATGGCCGGATACGACGAGGAGGGCGGGGACGACGAGGACGCCCCCGCCGACCCCAGGCGCGGGTTCACGAGCAAGAGCCTGGCTGCCCGCGCCACCATCGTGGCAGCGGGCCCCGCGGTGAACCTGATTTTTGCGGCGCTGCTCTTCACCTTTTGCGCCTACGTCTACGGCGTCTCGGTTCCGTCCGACAAGCCGGTGGTCGAGGCGGTCGCGCCCGGGCAGCCGGCCGAGGCCGGCGGTCTCAAAGCCGGCGATACCGTCGTGGCGGTCGATTCGCGGCCGATCACCAAATGGGAGGACCTCCTCGACGTGGTCGTGAGCAGCGGCGGCAAGGCGCTGACGTTCGAAGTCATCGACGAAAGCGGCGCGCGCCGCACGGCCGTCGTCACGCCCAAGCTGGCTCCGCGCTATGACGAGTTCGGGGAGGAGGGCGAGTCGGTCTTCCAGATTGGCGTCCTTCGCTCCGAGGAGACGCAGGAGGTGGGGCTGACGCGCGCGGCCAGCGTTGGCGTGCAGCAGACGGCCGGCTACTCCTGGATGATCGTGCAGACCGTGGCGCGGCTGTTCCAGGGCCGGCTCTCGGCTGGGGATCTGGGCGGGCCGATCCTCATCGCGCGCGAGGCGAGCCGGCAGGCGCGCTCGGGGCTGCGGCCGCTGCTGATCTTCATGGCGCTCATCAGCGTCAACCTCGGCATCGTCAACCTGCTGCCCATCCCGGTGCTGGACGGCGGCCATCTGGCGTTCATGGCCTTCGAGGCGGTGCGCGGGAAGCCGCTGTCGCTGCGCGTTCGCGAGTACGCGCTGCAGGTGGGGATGGTGCTCATCGGCGCGCTGATGATCTTCGTCGTCTTCAACGACATCGTTCGGATCGTGGCTGGGTGAGCCGCGGCGTCGTCCTTCTTGCTCTGGACACGGCCGGGCCTCGTCCCGGCGCCGCCGTCGTGGACGCGGGCGGCCGCGTTCGATCCAGCTATCTCGACGAAAGCAGCGGCAAACGTTCCGAGGCGGTCGGCGCGCTGGCCGTGGAGCTTCTCGCGCAGGCCGGGCTTGCGCTTTCTGCGCTGCAGGCCATTGCGGTGGTGACCGGCCCCGGCTCCTACACCGGCCTTCGAACGGGGCTGGCACTGGTCCGGGGCCTGGCCTTTCTCGATTCCCTGCCCGTCGTCGGCGTTGGCAGCCTCGAGCTGTTCGCCTTCCGCGCCGGCTCGGCCGGCAAGTCCGTGCTCGCCGTCGCCAGCGCCGGCAGCGAGCGCTTCTACTGCGCCGCCTACGCGCACGCCGGCGATACCGTGGAAGCACGCGACGACGTCGGCGTGCTCGAGGCGGACGAGCTGAGGCGGCGGATCGACGAGCATCGCGGCGCCGACTGCCTCATCGCCGCCGATGCCGCATCGACGCCGTCGATCGTGGCGCTGCGCCCGGTTCCGACGGTGGTCCGCGTCGACGACGGTGCGGTGACAGATCTCGCACGGCTCGGCGTTGCCAGGCACGCGCGCGGGCAGGCGCGGCCGGCTGCGCAGGTGCTGCCGTGCTATGTCGGCACGAGCACGCCGCGCCCGAACCAGGCGCGCGTCGCCGCCGCGTTCCTGCGCCCGCACGGCGGGGCGCATCAGCCAGAGTAAGTACTTGAAAACGCACGTGATTCACGTTCGCTCCCGTTTGACAACCCGATGCGCCGGGAATACGGTGCGCGCCCGTCGCACGAAACGGAAATGAGGAGGTAGGAATGGAGCCTCATGACGAAGAGCTGATCAAGACCCTGGTCCCCGCCAACGAAGAGCTGCGCAGTGCATACGAGACCCATCGCAAGCTCGATGCCGAGGTCCAGGAGATGGCGGCTCGCAGCCATCTTTCGCCGGAGGAGGAGCTGCATCGCAAGGAGCTGCAAAAGCTCAAGCTGGCCGAGAAAGACAAGATCATGCGCATTCTGGCCGAGTACCGCCGAAGCGCCGTATCGGCCTGAACGACGAACCGGGCGCGACGCTCGGCACACTGGAAAGCTTCTCCGTCACCGCTGGCTGGGGTGGCCAGCGGTGTCGCTCCCGTCCCTTTTCTCCTTCGAAGGAAACCTTTTTCGATGACCGAGTCTGCCAAGCACACGATTTCCATCCTGGTCGAGAACGAGTTCGGCGTGCTCTCGCGCGTCGCCGGCATGTTCAGCGGCCGCGGCTACAACATCGAGAGCCTGTCGGTGGCCGAGACGCTCGATGAGTCCGTCTCGCGCATCACGCTGACCGTGCGCGGCAGCGCATCGGTCCTCGAGCAGATCATCAAGCAGCTGAACAAGCTGGTGGCGGTCATCCGCGTCGTCGACTTCCGCGAAGGCGAGTACGTCGAGCGGGAGCTGGCGCTGATCAAGGTAGCGTTCGATTCGGCCGCGCGCGCCGAGGTGATGAACATCGTCAGCATCTTCCGCGCCAGCGTCGTCGACGTCGGGACGAACGTCTGCATCATCGAGACCACCGGAGCCGAGGCGAAGATCGAGGCGATGATCCGCCTCCTGGCGCCGCTCGGCATAAAGGAAATCGCCCGCACGGGAAGCGCCGCTCTCTATCGCGGGGAACGCCTGCTCACCGTGGCCGAAGAAAACAACGCCGCAGGTGAGACCGCGGTCAAGGAGAACGTGGCATGAAGATCTACGACAAGAACGAAGCCGACCTCGGCAAGATCACGGGAAAGACCGTGGCGGTGATCGGCTACGGCAGCCAGGGGCACGCGCACGCGATGAACCTGCGCGACAGCGGCGTCAAGGTCATCATCGGCCTGCGCTCGGGCAGCGGCTCCGCCAAGAAGGCGAGCGAAGCGGGCTTCGAGGTGATGCCGGTGGGCGAGGCGGTGGCCAACGCCGACGTGATCATGATGCTGGTGCCGGACGAGCTTGCCGGCGAACTCTACGCGGCCGAGATCGGACCCAACCTGAAGAAGGGCGCGTACTTCTCGGTCGCGCACGGCTTCAACATCCACTTCAAGAAGATCACGCCGCCGTCGGATGCGGGCGTCTTCATGGTGGCGCCGAAAGGCCCCGGCCACCTCGTGCGCAGCGAGTTCACCAAGGGAATGGGTGTGCCGTGCCTTCTAGCCGTGCATCAGGACGGCCCCGGCGACACCGAGGCCGTCGGCCTGGCCTATGCGGCCGCCATCGGCGGCACGCGCGCGGCCGTCATCGGCACCACGTTCCGCGAGGAAACCGAGACCGATCTCTTCGGTGAGCAGGCAGTGCTGTGCGGAGGTCTGACTGAGCTCATCCGCGCCGGCTACGAGACCCTGGTGGATGCCGGCTACGCGCCCGAGATGGCGTACTTCGAGTGCATGCACGAGGTGAAGCTGATCGTCGACCTGCTCTACGAAGGCGGCATCGCCAACATGCGCTACTCCATCAGCAACACCGCCGAGTACGGCGACCTGACGCGCGGCAAGCGCGTGATCGGCCCGGAGACGCGCGCGGCCATGAAGCAGGTGCTCGCCGAGATCCAGTCGGGCAAGTTCGCCGACGAGTGGATCACCGAATACAAGTGCGGCCTGCCGCACTTCCGCGAGCTGCAGAAGGAAGGCGAGAACCATCCCATCGAGCAGGTCGGCTCGCGCCTGCGTGCGCTGATGCCGTGGCTGCAGAAGGACAAGCTCGTCGACCGCTCGCGCAACTGAACGCGCGATGAAGTTCGCCAGCGAAGGAGCCACGGTGGCGGCGATCGCCGCTGCCGTGGCCGTAGCGGCGGGTGCGGCGCTGGGATGGCCGGCTTTCGTTGTCGGCGCCGTCGTGGCCACCGGCGTGCTGCTGTTCTTTCGCGATCCCGAGCGTTACCCGCCGACCGAGGGCGATGCCATCATCAGTCCGGCCGACGGCCGCGTGGTGGCGGTGGAGGAGAACGCGACGCCGCACCGCTTCGCTCCCGAAGCGACTTCCCGGATCACGATCTTCATGTCCCCCCTGGACGTCCACATCAATCGCAGCCCCGCCGCCGGCGTCGTCGAGAGGGTCGAGCACCGGCCCGGCAAGTTCGCTGCGGCCTATCGGGCGGAAGCCTCCGAGATCAACGAATCCAACTCGCTCCTTCTGCGCACCTCCTCGGGTGCGCGGATCGTGGTGGTGCAGATTGCTGGATGGCTCGCTCGCCGTATCATCTGCCATGTGCGTCCCGGCGCGGAGCTGGCGACGGGCCAGCGTTTCGGGCTGATCATGTTCGGTTCCAGAGTCGACGTCTTCCTCCCTCCCGGCACCCGGCTGATGGTGCGCGTCGGAGAGAAGGTGCGATCGGGCGAGACACTCATCGCGCAGCTCGTCCAAGGAGCGGCCAATGAAACCCAGGCAGCGTGACCTTCGCGTAGCGCCGCTGCACGACGGCGTGCCGCGCGGGATCTATCTCCTGCCCAATCTGGTCACGTCGATGGGGTTGTTCTGCGGCATCTTCTCCATCGTCCAGACGATGCAGGGCGCCTACTACAACGCCGCGCTGGCGATTCTGGTCGCCCACATCTTCGACGGCCTGGACGGGCGCATCGCGCGCATGACCAACTCGACCAGCCGCTTCGGGATCGAATACGACTCCCTGTGCGACCTGGTCTCCTTCGGCGTGGCTCCCGGCCTGCTCATCTATAAGTGGGCGCTGGTGCCGTGGGGAGTCTGGGGCTGGACCGCGATCAGCCTCTACGTGATCTGCTCGGCCATCCGGCTCGCGCGCTTCAACATCCTGGTCGGACGCATCGACTCGAACTATTTCATGGGGCTGCCGGTGCCGGCTTCGGCGACGATGCTCGCATCGGTCGTGCTGATGTATCGCTACGTGGGCCGCTCGGGCCTGCCGGCCAAGCACGTCACGCTGCTGCTTCTGACGTGGTCGCTGGCGCTGCTGATGGTGAGCAGCATCAAGTACCCGAGCTTCAAGAACCTGAAGCTGCACAGCCGCCAGCCGATCTCGCGCTTCGTGGTGCTCGTGCTGCTGCTGAGCGTGGCGGTGGCGGCCTACCAGGCTTTCCTGTTCGCAGGCATGTCGCTGTACGTGGCCTCTGGCCCGGCGCTGTGGCTGTGGAGCCAGTGGCATCCGAGCAAGGAGGCGCCGATGGCCGCATCGGCGGAAGTCGATGGCGACGAGGGCGAGCGCGACGAGCGCGGCCACGGTGGAATTGCTTGACAGCCCCTCCCTGGCGCGGGTAGTCTCGCGGCCGGTACGAATCGATGACGTCGCGCAACGACATCACCACGCTTGCGAGCCTGCTCCTTAGATGCCCGTCCGGGGCCTCGGCGGTGGTGTAGCTCGACAAGACATCATCGCGAGCCGCGGGCGGGTCAGCATAGAATCACCCGCGGACGAAACGAGACATTGAGAAAAGCCGCGGGTTCCCGCGGCTTTTTCGTTTGTGCCGCCGGAGCCCGCAGCGGATCGAGCGCTGCCGCCACCGTACGATGGCGGCGCGGAGCGACGAAGGAGAAGCAGATGACCACGACGAACAACGCCGACGATTGGGTACGCATTTTCGATACGACCCTGCGTGACGGCGAGCAATCGCCCGGCTGCACCATGAACGTGGAGGAAAAGCTGGTCGTGGCGCGCCAGCTCGAAGCGCTCGGCGTGGATGTCATCGAGGCCGGTTTTGCAGCGGCCTCTCCCGGCGATTTCGAGTCGGTCAAGGCCGTCGCTGCCGCGGTCAGCGGCCCGGTGGTGCTGAGCCTGGCGCGCCCGCGCGAGGCGGACATCGAGCGCGCGCTGTCGGCGGTCAAGGCGGCCAGGAAGCCGGGCATCCACGTCTTCATCGCGACCTCCGACCTGCACCTGGAGCACAAGCTGGGAATGTCGCGTGCCGAGGTCATCGACGCGGCGGTGTGGGCGGTGGAACGCTGCAAGCGCGACGTCGATTACGTCGAATTCTCGGCCGAGGACGCATCGCGCAGCGACGTCGAGTATCTGATCCAGGTGTTCGGCGCGGTGATCGCCGCCGGTGCCCGCGTATGCAACGTTCCCGACACCACCGGCTACGCGGTGCCGGCGCAGCTGCGCGAGCTGTTCCGCCGTCTGAGCACCGAAACTCCCGGCGGCGACCGCGTCATCTGGAGCACGCACAACCACAACGACCTCGGACTGGCCGTGGCCAACTCGCTGGCGGCCGTCGAAGGCGGCGCACGCCAGGTCGAATGCACGATCAACGGCATCGGCGAGCGCGCCGGCAACACCTCGATGGAAGAGGTGGTGATGGCGCTGGACACGCGCCGCGACCACTTCTCGGTCGCCACGCGCGTGAACACGCGCCAGATCTACCCAGCCAGTCAGACTCTCTCGAAGGTGATCGGCGTGCCGATCTCGCCGACCAAGCCGATCGTCGGCGCGAACGCGTTCGCGCACGAGGCGGGCATCCATCAGGACGGCGTGCTCAAGAACGTCCTGACCTACGAGATCATGCGACCGGCCTCGGTTGGCCGTGTCAGCAATGCGCTGGTGCTCGGCAAGCACTCGGGGCGCCACGCCTTTGCCGCCCGCCTGAAGGAGCTGGGCATCGATCTGACCAGCATCGACGTCAACGAGGCCTTCGCCCGGTTCAAGGATCTGGCCGACAAGAAGAAGGACGTGTACGACGAGGACCTCTTCGCCATCGTCGCCGAGGATCTGGACGTGCCGCAGCACTTCGAGCTGCGCGACGTCGAAGTCGCTTCCACCCTGCACGGCGCCCCGCGCGCGAAGGTGACGATGAGGGTCGGCGGCGCCGAGCTGACCGCCAGCGCCAACGGCGACGGCATCGTCGATGCCTGCTACCAGGCCATCAAGAACCTGACGCGCATCGATCCGAAGCTCGAGAGCTACCAGGTCAAGGGCATCACCGGCGGCACCGACGCCATCGGCGACGTGTCGTGCTTCATCCGCGAAGGCGACATCGGCGTGCGCGGGCACGGAGCCCACACCGACGTGGTAATGGCCAGCGCGCTCGCGTTCGTGGACGCACTCAACCGGCTGCAGAGCCGCCGCGCGCGGCAGGCGGCGGCCGAGGAAGTGGCGGCCATCGACACGGTTGGTCCCTAGAGCCGATCATGCGGCCACGGCCGTTCGCACATCGAGCATACCGCGCGACCTCGGCGTCGTTTCGCGCGGCGAGGCCGCGCCGGGGAGCGTGAGAGTCCGCGGACTCATCGAGTATCTCGGCACGGGCTGGGCCGGCTGGCAGGCGCAGGACGGCGTGCCGACGATCCAGTGCGAGATCGAGAAGGCGATCCGCATCGCCACCGGCATCGAGCTGCGCATCGCCGTGGCCGGCCGCACCGATGCCGGCGTGCACGCGCACGGGCAGGTCATCGCCTTCGATGTTCCCGACGACACCGACCTGTTTCGCCTGCGCGGCTCGCTCAACGGGCTGACGGCCGACAGCATCTGCGTCGTCACGCTGGAGCGCGCCGGCGACGCCTTCGACCCGCGCAAGGACGCCGTCTCGCGCACCTACCGCTACACGATCGTGCACGGGCGGCCACGCTCTCCATTTCTCGACGATCGCGCGTGGACGCTCTACGCGCCGCTTCCGGTCGAGCGCCTGCTCGAGCTGGCGCCGATGGTCATCGGCGAACGCGACTTCCACGCCTTCCGGGCCTCCGATTGCGAGTCGCGAAGCACGTTCCGCAACGTCCTCGACAGCCGCTGGGAATCGGACGGCACGTCGGTCCTGACGTACACGGTGACGGCCAACGCGTTCCTGAAGCAGATGGTGCGCACGCTCGTGGGCACCATGGTCGACGTCGCGCTGGACCGGGTCACGAAGGAGACGTTCGCACTGCTGTTGTCGGGCAGGGGAACGCGGCAGGACGCGGGGAGGACCGCGCCGGCCAGGGGCCTGACGTTGCTGCGCGTCGATTATCCAGCCGACGCGCTACGGTCGCCTATTCGATGACCGTGCGGGACCAGGCGGCCGACGCGCTGCGGCCGCCTACTCGATGATCGCGTACGACCACGTCTCGGTCATTGCACCCGCCACGCTCTTCAGGAACGCCCGCAGCTCGATCGGCACGTTGCTCTTCTTCTTCAGCTGGAAGGAGAGGCGCCATCCGCCTGTGTCCGGGTTGCGCACGACGTAGTGATCGAGAAGATCGGCGGCGTCGGCCGGCGAGACCGAGATCACCGCCACCGGCGGCTGCGCGTCCGGCAGCGCATTGAGCTCCTTGCCCGTGAAGTCCAGGACGAAGCGGTTGGTGTCGCCCTTGGCGCCGGCGTCCTGGCGGGTCGCGATCACGCGCCCGCCTGGTGGAAGCTGCGGATCGTCCATGAAGAAGGAGACCGTGTAGGAGAAGTCCAGACGCTGCCCCGGCTTCGGCGGGCTGTCGGGAACCCAGTACGCGACCATGTTGTCGACGAGCTCGGTGTCCGAGGGAATCTCGTCGAGTTCCACGCGTCCGCTGCCCCAGTCGCCCTTTGGCTCGACCCAGGTGCTCGGCCGCAGCTCCATGCGCGTCTCGAGATCCTGATAATTGGCGAACGTACGGTCGCGCTGCAGCAGGCCGAAGCCGCGCGGGTTTTCCATGTGAAAGCCGCTCGCGTTGATTCGCTTGGGGTTGTCGAGCGGGCGCCACAGCCATTCGCCACTGCTGAAGTGCAGCAGCAGGCCGTCCGAGTCGTGCACTTCGGGCCGGAAGTCGTCGAAGCGGCGGCGCGAGCTTTCGCCGAAGAAGAACATGCTGGTCAGCGGCGCGATCCCCAGCTTCGTGATGGCCTTGCGCGGAAAGAGATGGGACTCGACGTCGATGACGGTGCGCGCGCCCGGACGGATGTCGAAGCGATAGGCGCCGGTGATGCTAGGGCCCTCCATCAAAGCGAGAATCACCAGATGGTCTGCGCCCGGTGCCGGCTTCTTTAGCCAGAACTCGACGAAGTGCGGAAACTCCTCGCCGGTCGGCGAGACGGTGTCGATGGCGATGCCGCGTGCCGAGAGCCCGTAGACGTTGTCGCGGCCGAGCGCGCGGAAATAGGTGGCGCCGAGGAACACGATCAGCTCGTCGTAGTATTCCTTGCTGCGCATCGGTGCGTGCACCCGCAGGCCCGCGTAACCGATGTCCTTGGGGATCCTCGCCGCAAAGTCGTTCTTGCCGTAATCAAAGGACTTGACGTCGAAGGGAACGGGGCGAACGCCGTTCTCGTCGACGACGTTGATGGCCACCGTCCGATCGTAGTAGAGGCCGGGGTGGAAGAACTGCACCTGGAAGGGCAGCGCTTCGTCTCGCCACAGCGATTTCTCGGGCTTGAACCGGATGTCGCGCCACTGATCGTAGGTCATCGACCCGACCAGCATCCACTTCGGCACGGCCTTGCGGTGGTCGCGGTATTCCTCGCGCGACAGCGTCAGCGCCCGCGCCGTGACGTCGTCGATGGAGAAGGCGTGCGCCGGTGCTGGCCTCGCGACGACCGCCATCACGGCGGCAAGCACGATGGCGGAGGCGGGCGCTGCGATGGCCCGCACCTTCGCACCCAGATCGCATTGCCGCCGGCATCGCTGCGACGGCAGCCGCCGGGTGCCGGGCGCCAACCCCGACGCGCGGCACGCGAGCGTGCAGAAGAAGCTCATTGGCATTTCCCTACGCGGCGGCCCTTGAACGTGCCGGTCACCGGTATCTCCAGCATGCCGAACGTCATCGCCAGCTCGAGCACGCCCGACACCGAGCTGGTCGTCGAGCGCAGCGAGCCGGTGCCGGCCATGGGACCTGCCGGCGTCTGGCATCGCATCTTCCAGCTGGCCGAGCTGCCGCGGATGACGACGCTGCCGATCCTGCATTCGTCGAGCTGCCGCATGACGCGCTCGGGCGTCACCACACGCTCGCGCACGCAGGTGCGGTGACGCTGCTGCCAGGCCGTCCCGCCCGTCGGATCAGGAATGGAGGAGGAGAACTCCCAGAGGCCCGGCTCGACCGGCATGCCCGCAACACCGGCCGCTGCCGCCGCGCACGGCGCCATCATCAGCATCAATGCCACCAACCACCGCCACCGCCACATCATGCGCCCGAGCCTACCGGGCCTTTTGGTACGCGTCCATTCTCGCTACCGCTGCCGATCGCGAAAGAAGCGCTTCCCCGACAGGCGCTCGGGCAGGTACGACTGCTCGCGAGCCTCTTCCTCGTGGCCGTGCGGATAGACGTAGTCCCTGCCGTAGCCGAGCTTGCGCATCAGGCCCGTCGGCGCGTTGCGAAGGTGGATGGGCACGGGCAGCGCACCGCTGGCCCGGACCTCGGCGATCGCGGCCTCGCCGGCCATGTAGGCGGCGTTGCTCTTGGGCGCCAGCGCCAGGTACGCCACCACGTGCTGCAGATTGATGCGCGCCTCGGGCAGGCCCACGAACGAGACGGCATCCTTGGCGGCCACCGCCAGCGGCAGCGCCTGCGCATCCGCCAGCCCGATGTCCTCGCTGGCGAACACGACCATCCGGCGCGCGATGAAGATGGGATCTTCTCCCGCCTCCAGCATGCGGGCGAGCCAGTACAGCGAGGCATCGACGTCGCTGCCGCGCATGCTCTTGATGAACGCGGAGACGACGTTGTAGTGCTCGTCGCCCGCCTGGTCGTACAGGAGCGCCTTCTTCTGCAGCCCCTGCTCGGCCAGCTCGACGTCGATCACGGTCTTGCCTTCGGCCCTGGCCAGATCGGCGGCGGCTTCGAGCGCGCCGAGCGCGCCGCGCGCATCTCCCTGCGCCGCCGTGGCAAGAAAGGCGCACGCTTCGCGGTCGATGGACAGGCCGCTGCCGCCGAGGCCGCTCTCGACGTCCTTCAGCGCGCGCTCGATGATGGTTGCCACCGCCTCCTCGCTCAGCGGCGACAGCACGACGACGCGGCACCGCGACAGCAGCGGGGCGTTGATCTCGAAGGACGGGTTCTCCGTCGTGGCGCCGACGAGCACGATCTCCCCGCTCTCGACGTGCGGCAGGAACGCGTCCTGCTGCGCCTTGTTGAAGCGGTGGATCTCGTCGACGAAGACGATGGTGCCCTTGCCCGACAGGCCACGCCGCGCCCGCGCCTGCTCGATCACCTCGCGGATGTCCTTGACGCCCGAGAGCACCGCCGAGAGGCTGACGAACTCGTAGCCGGAACGGCCCGCCAGCAGGCGCGCGATGGTCGTCTTCCCGCTTCCGGGCGGGCCCCAAAGGATGCACGAGCGCGGCGGCGTGGAGCCCCGCAGCATGCGGCCGAGGAACGTGTCGGCGCCGAGCGCCTCGTCCTGCCCGACCACTTCCTCGATCGTGCGCGGCCGCAGCCGCTCCGCCAGCGGAGCCTGCGCACGCAGGCGCTCGGCATCGCCGCGCTCGAACAGCGAGGACTGATTCTGCCGTTTCATGCGGCCTGGCTGGGCTGACAGGTCTGCACATCGTCGGCGCTCTCGACCGCCGCGCGCGTCAGCTTGCCGACGCCGACGCCGGTCATCGCCAGCGCCGCCAGGCCCTGGCCGACCAGCGTGAAGAACTGGACGGCGTTCAGCAGCAGGCCGTACGCCACCGCCTGCGCTTCGGGAACGCCGTACAGACCGAGCGCGACGACGGAGGCGATCTGGAAGACGCCGAACATTCCCGGCGGATTGGGCAGCGCGGTTCCGAGGCCGATGCAGACGAAGATGACGAACGGCGCTCCCATGGGAAGATCCAGGCCGAAGCCGCGCAGCAGCAGCCAGCTCGAGAAGATCGGCAGCAGCCACAATGCCAGCGTCACCACGAAGACGACCCCGACCAGGCGCTTGTCGGGAAGGATCTCGAGGCCGCCTCGCGCCGTCATGAAGACGTGCCTGGCCCTGGCCTGGAAGTGATCGGGAAGCACGCGGCCGATGGTCGCGTCGAAGAAGCGCTCGCCGCGCAGCCACACGCCCGCCACCAGCCCCAGCAGCAGCAGGAACGTGACCAGGCTTCCCGTCGACGCCTTGTGCGCCCACTTCGGAAGCTCGGCCAGCACCAGCGTCAGATGGATGATGAGCACCATCACCGCCGTGTCCATCATCTTTTCGAAGATCCAGTTGCCGACGATGGCCGGAATGCGGATGCCGGTCTTCCACGACATCAGGATCGGCCGCACGGGCTCGCCCAGGCGGAACGGCAGGACGTTGATCATCATGTAGGCGATGGAGACGACCTGCCAGCAAACCGTGAACGGCACCGACGCCAGGGGCGTCAGCTCGATTTGCCAGCGCCACGCGCGAAACACCTGGATGAGAAGGCTGACGCCAATCGCGGCCACCAGATAGCGGCCGTCGAAGTCCTCGATGGCCTGTCCCACGTCGGCCAGCGAAACCTTGCGCAGGGCGAGCCACAGACACACCGCGCCGATGAGGCAGCCGGCTGCGACCTTCCCCAGCGCGCGGTGAAGCTTCACGGCCTGAGCACTCGCTTCGACCGGATCCGTCCCTGCTCGTCGAAGTCGTAGAGAAGCGGAACGCCGGTATCGAGGTTGAGCTCGAGCACCTGCTCGCGCGTCAGATCGTCCAGGCGCATGACGATCGAGCGAAGGCTGTTGCCGTGCGCGGCCACCAGCACGTTCTTGCCGGCGCGTAGCTCAGGCATGATCCGCGATTCGAAGTAGGGGAGCGTTCGAGCCGCCGTGTCGGCCAGGCTCTCGCCATCGGGCGGCGGAACGTCGTAGCTGCGGCGCCAGATGTGCACCTGTTCGGCGCCGTACTTCTCGGCGGTCTCGGCCTTGTTCAGCCCCTGCAGGGAGCCGTAGTGTCGCTCGTTGAGCGCGTCGTCGCGCTCGGTCGCAAGACCGGTCTGACCGAGCACCTCGAGCATGATCGCCAGCGTGTCCTGTGCTCGAACCAGCGACGAGGTGAACGCAATGTCGAAATGCACGCCCGTCTCGGCGAGCAGCTCACCCGCGCGGCGGGCCTCCTGACGGCCGAGATCGGTCAGAGGGACGTCCACCCAACCGGTAAACCTGTTCTCCAGATTCCACTGCGACTGTCCGTGACGGACGAGGGCCAGCGTTGCCACGTCATGCTCCTGTTACCGTTATGCGGCGGGCGAAGGGCTGCAGTCTAGGAGGAGGATGCTGGAAGGTCCACGAAAGGGAGCGGCGGTTGTCCGCTTCCGCGAAAGCGTCTAGTATCCGCCCGCCGAAAAAGTCGGGGCCGTAGCTCAGCTGGGAGAGCGCTTGAATGGCATTCAAGAGGTCGGCGGTTCGATCCCGCTCGGCTCCACCACTTCCCTCGGCAGTTCCCTTCCATCTCATCCTGCCTTCGCTCGCTGGCTCGCCCGTGGTGCGGGCCATCGGAGGAACCGCATCCGGATCGGGGCGGCTCCGCGCCGGCCGAGCGCGCATCGACTCCATGCCGAAGCGTCGGTATTCGTCTCGAACTCGCGGCCGCTTCCACGACGGCTCCATCACTGCCGATCGCTACCCTGGAGTTGCAAACGGGCGACAACGGGTAGTGCACAGCCGCGTCCCCCCGGCTGTGCCACGCGGTGTCGGCGCTCATGCAGCAATGCAGCTGCTTCCGCTTCGTTCGCAATGGGCCTCGTGCGTTCTCGCACGATGCCGCAAGCGCTTGTTTTCTGTCGCAAATTTGTGAGACAACGACGGTTGTGTCGGATTTTCTTGGCTTTTCTCAGTGTGGAATTTGCGCTCGAGACGGCCGGCGGGGCAAAAACCTTCACCCGGATGTTGACGCGCACGCACCTGCGGCGGCAAAGTCCGGCTCGACCCCGGGGGGTCGGCGGATCCGTTGGTGGGCGGTTTCGCGGTGTAGCTGCCTCGTCCTTGGCTACAAACGCAGTGCGTGCGCGCTACGGCAATGCCGAAGCGCGCGTTCGAAGGGGCCGGCGCGGCGGGCGGCGGCGGGAAAACGGGAGACGGATCATGCAGGCATTCACGAAGTTCATCGGTGACGAAGAGGGCGGGACCGCCATCGAGTACGCATTCCTGGCGGCTCTGATCGCGATGGCCGCGGTTACGAGCATGACGTCGGTGGGGAACAACCTGTCGGCGAAGCTCGACGAGATCGCCACCGCGCTGACCTGACGCAGGCCGCGCAAATCACGAAGCAGATCGC
This sequence comes from Candidatus Limnocylindrales bacterium, assembly GCA_035626395.1. Lineage (NCBI taxonomy): Bacteria > Bacillati > Chloroflexota > Candidatus Limnocylindria > Candidatus Limnocylindrales > Candidatus Limnocylindrales bacterium. The sequence continues at coordinate 74,595 of DASPNR010000026.1, forward strand.
CACGGCACGAGCCGGCCGTGGCGCCGGACGCGAGCGGTAGGTGGCCGCTCGCGACTCCAACGAGAGGGGCCAGGCACGCTCCCGCAGTGGGCGCGTGCCTGGCCCCTCTACGTTCCGGCCCGCTCCTCGGCCGCCTGCTTGAACTCCCGCACCGAGTCGGCCAGCGCCGTTTTCTCGAAGGTGCGGCGCAGCGGCCCGGGCACCCACATTCCAAGCTCCAGTCCCTGCGTGCACGTGGCCTCGGTCAGCCCCGGCTCCAGTTCGATCAGCTCGTAGTTGCCCTGGATGTCCTGCAGGTCGCCGGCCACCATCTTCCAGGTCAGCCGGTGCGGCCGCTCGCTCTCGTACGACAGAGTGTAGTGGATCGTCTTCAGGACTGCGTCGAGCTCGAATGCAACGGTCCAGCGTCCGGCGTCGGGATCGGCCGATTCGATGCGCGCGGAGCGGATCATTCGGAACCACTGCGGGTACCGCTCGAAGTCCACGAGCGTCTCGAAGCACACCTTCATGGGAGCGCGCACCACTTCGGCGTGAGAGTGTGTCTCCACGCGCGGAAGCTAGGAGCGCAAGCTCGACTTGTCAAAGCAGGTATGACGCTATGATCGCGCGGTGTCGCACCATCCCCACACCATCGTGCTGCTCGGCCGCGGCGCGCTCGCGAGGGACGTTGCGCGACAGCTGGCGGCGCAAGGCGGCGACCGTCGCGTGCTGACCATTTCCACCACGGCCGATGCGGCGCCGGGCGAGCCGTTCGTCGATCCATCCGACGTTGGCAGCTCGCGAGCGCTCGCCGAGCACCTGGCCAGCGGCAACATCCAGATGCTCGTCGTTCTGGCGCTGTCGGAGTCGCCGGTGACGCCATCGCAGCCGTGGCTGCACGATCGAGCCGTCACCGACATGGTCGTCTCGGCGATCGGCCGCTGCAGCGAGCTCGGCAGCAAGCCTCCGCCGCTGATCGTGCTCTCGTCCACTGCAGTCTACGGCGTGGCTGCCGCAAGCCCGCTGCTGTTCCACGAGCGCAGCGCTTGCATCGCGGTTTCCGAGCGATCGGCGTGCGAGCGGTGGGCGCAGGGATTGCGTGCCGCCGAGGAGGAGCTGCGCTCGCTGCAGGAAAGCCATCGCATTCGCGTCGGCGTGCTGCGCGCGGCGCCGACGCTCGGCGGCCCCCTCGACAGCACGCTCGAGGCGCTGCTCCGCTCGCGGTTTCCCGTGCGCGTGCTCGGCTACGATCCGCCGGTGCAGCCGCTCGCGTACGAGGATCTGGTGCAGGCGGTGGTGCTGGCCATCGAGCAGGGTAGTGCCGAAGTGCTCAACATCGTCGGGCGGTCGGTCGTGCCGCTGTCGCGCCTGCTGGCGATGGCCGGCGTGTACGCACCGCCGCTCCCGGGCGCAGTTGCCGATCGCATCGCGCCGGCCGCGATGGATGGTGCGCGCCTGCGATGGCGCACCGTGGCCGACGGCCGTCGTGCGATGCAGGCGCTAGGATACCGGCCCGAGCGAAGCCTGGAGGAAGCACTGCGTGCGCGACGTTGAAAACATGCATCGCCGCGATTCATCGCCTTCGCTCGGCGGCCCGGAGGAAGCAACGCGTGCGCGACGTTGAGCCCATCGTCTACAAGGCAGGACGGCTGTTCCTGCTCGATCAGCGCAAGCTGCCGCATCGCGAGGAGCTGCTCGAGCTGCACGGCGCGGCCGACACGGCGCGTGCGATCCGCGACATGGTCGTGCGCGGCGCGCCGGCCATCGGCGTGACGGCGGCGTTCGGGCTGGCGCTGCAGGCCAGAAAGTTTTCCGCGCGGCGCCTGCGCGAGGACTTCGAGAAGGCGGCAGCGACGCTGCTGGCCGCGCGGCCCACGGCCGTCAACCTGAAGTGGGGCATCGACCGGCTGCGCGAGGTGTTCGAGCGAGAGCTCGAGCGCGGCGGCAAGGCGAGCGAGCCCGAGCGCATCGCCCGGGCGCTGGCGCGCGAGGCGCAGGCGTTGATGCGCGAAGACATCGAGGCGAACCGCGCTCTGGGCGCAGCAGGTGCGGAGCTGCTCGCCAAGGGCGACGTGCTCACGCACTGCAACGCCGGCGCGCTGGCAACGGCCGGCTACGGCACCGCGCTGGGCGTCATTCGCAGCGCGTGGGAGAGCGGGCGGCGCTTTGGCGTCTTCGCCACCGAGACGCGGCCGTTCCTGCAGGGTGCGCGCCTGACGGCGTGGGAGCTGGTGAAGCTGGGAATCCCGGTGACGCTGCTGACCGACGGCATGGCCGGCTCGCTTCTGGCCAGCGGGCGCGTGCAATCCATCGTCGTGGGGACCGACCGCACCGCGGCCAACGGAGACGTCGCCAACAAGATCGGCACCTATACGCTGGCCGTGCTGGCGCGCCGGCACGGCGTGCCGTTCTACGTCGCCGCGCCTACGTCCTCGATCGATCTTGCGTGTCCCAGCGGCGAGCACATTCCGATCGAGGAGCGCAGCGAGAAGGAAGTGACGCACCTCGGCCCGCGGCGCGTCGCCACCGAAGGAGTGCGCGTCTTCAACCCGGCGTTCGACGTCACGCCGGCCGAGCTCGTCACCGCCATCATCACCGAGCACGGTGTGGTCAAGGGCGACTACGGCAAAGGTCTTCGCAAGGTCGTGCGCGCCGCCGAGGAGCAGCGACGCACGCGACGCGAGGAGCAGGTAGGAAGACGTTGACCGCTGGCCGTTGGAGCAACGCCCGAAGCCACGTGTCGAGCCCCGGCCGCAGACCGCTCGTAGCGCCGATCGTCAGAGCCGTCGCTTCGCGCCGCGTCGCTTGTGTCAGTGCGCGTCGCCGAGCTCGACCTCGAAGGCCGGGTAGCCGGCTGCGAGCAGTCGGCTCTTGAGCTCGTTCAGGGCCGGACCGGCAGGAAGCCTGCCGACGCGAACGCGGTAGAGCTTCTCGCCGCCCGAATCGACTTCGACGATCTGCACCTCGCCGAAGGCATCGCCGAGCCTCTCGCTCATCGCATCCGCGCTGCTGCGCTGTCGATACGCTCCCACCTGCAGCGTCCGCAGCGGCCCCTTCGTCTCCGCCGCGAGCGGCTGCTGCGCCGCTTCGCCGCCTGCAGGCGGCGGTCCCGCAGCGTCGGGTGCGCCCTGCGGGACGGAAGCTTCCTTCTCGGCCGCCGGCGCGCTGCCCGGCCGCGGCGGCGGCGCGATCGTCACCTCGTAGTGATCGGCGCCGGGCGATGCGCCCTGCGCGGCACATGGCGTGGCCTGCGCGCACACCACCAGCACGATCATGATCGCGGCCCGCAGCGAGTTGGCGAGCATGTGCAGACCAGCGGCCGGCGTCGTCACCGTCACCGTCGCGCCGCGAGCGCCGACGTGCATCGCCCGCATCGCAGGCGTGGGTCGCGGCGTCGTCGCAGCCGCCGACGTCGCGGTGCGAGCGCAAGCGCGCATCACCGGCGACTCGGGCACACGCCGCGCAGCCGCCGCCGTCGCGTTGAAAGCGGAAGCGTGCATCGCCGGCGGCTCAGGCACGAGCGGTTACGGCGCCGCCGAGGCGGGAGGCGAGCTGCGCATGCGCATCGCACCCGATGCACTGCTGCGGAACGGGGACGCGCTCCAGCCTGGCCAGCTTCGAGAGCATCTTCTCGCGGCGCTTTCGCACGGCCGCGTGCTTGGCCTCCGGGATCTCCGCGTCGCGCAGCGCCTTGGTCAGCGCCTCGTGCGCTTCGCGGATCAGCGATGGCGTCGCGCACACCAGGCAGCCGTCGCATCCGGCCTGCAGGCTCATCACGGCCGCATGGCCGACGCTGTAGTTGTCGGCCACCGCCTTCATCTCCAGGTCGTCGGAGACGACGTAGCCGCCGTAGCCGAGCTCCCCGCGCAGCACGCCTTCGATGACGCGGCTGCTCATCGTCGCCGGCAGCGACGGATCGAGCGCCTCGACGACGACGTGCGCCGTCATCAGCATCGGCACGCCCTGCGCGATCGCGCGCGCGAACGGGCGCAGCTCGAGCGAACGCAGCCGTGCAAGGTCGTGCGTGTCCTTGCTCAGCACCGGCAGCTCCAGGTGCGAGTCGACGCTGGTGTCGCCGTGGCCGGGGAAGTGCTTGCCGCAGCCCATGATCCCGCCCTCCGTCATGCCCTGCAGGTAGGGCAGCGCGTTGTGGATGACCTCCTCGGGCGTGGTGCCGAAGGCGCGGTCGCCGATGACGGGGTTGTCGGAGTTGGTGTGGACGTCGAGGACCGGCGCGAAATCGAGGTTGAAGCCGGCAGCGCGAAGCTCGGCCGCATGCGCGCGACCGACCTCGACCAGCAGGCCGGGATCGCCCGCGCGAGCCATCGTCAGGGCGGGCGGGAAGTGGGTGAACTCGGGCGCCTCGCCCATCCGGTGGACGCGGCCGCCCTCGTGGTCGATGCACAGGAGGAAGCCCTGGCGGCCGTCGCGGATCTGCCGGTTGAGCTCGGTAACCTCTCGCGTTCCCGCGACATTGCGCCGGAACAGGATCACCCCCAGCGGATCGATGTCCGCCAGCAGCCGGCGCGCCTCCGCGTCCAACTCGGGGCCCGGAAGGCCGATGATGAGGAGCTTGCCCGCTTCCGCCGCCGCCTCGCCGCCGTGCATCGGCGGACCATAGCACAGCATCGGAACTCGCGGGACTCGCTGCACGCCCGCAGGATTGACCGAGGCTCGGCACCGTTTGTAGACTCCCGCGCCGCTGAGTGGTATCGGGCGGCGGGGAGGAGGAGAGGGCGTGCTACAGGAAGCTCGCTACATCGCGCTGGAGGGACCGATCGGGGTGGGGAAGTCCTCTCTGGCGGCGGCGCTGGCCAAGGAGTACGGCGCCCGCCTGGTGAAGGAGCCGGTAGAAGAAAACCCTTTTCTTCCGAAGTTTTATGAGGATCCTGACCGCTACGCGATGACCGCGCAGCTGTCCTTCCTCGTCGAGCGCTATCGCCAGCAGCAGGAGCTGGTCCAGATGGACCTGTTCCAGCAGTCGGTGATCAGCGACTACCTGTTCGCGAAGGATCGCATCTTCGCGGGGCTGACCCTGGCCTCGGACGAGCTGGGCCTCTATGAAAGGATCTACAGCCTGCTCGATGCCAGGCTTCGCAAGCCGGACCTCGTCGTTTTTCTGGATGCCCAGACCGAGGTCCTGCTGAGGCGGCTCAAGAAGCGCGATCGGTCCTATGAAAGAAGGATCGGTCGGGATTATATAGAGCGCGTAGCCGAGGCGTACCGCAGGTACTTCCACGGCTACCGGGACACTCCGCTCCTGGTCGTGAGTTGCTCGGACATCGACTTTGTCGAAAACGGCGGCCATCTGGCCGACCTCGTCCGGGAAATCGGATCGATGGGGCAGGGCGTCCAGTATTACGTACCGCTTGGATCCTGAGGGATCGGCCCGGTTCTTCGCTGCGAAGCATCGCGCCTGACCCTCTTACAAGGACCGAGACGGGGTTCGACAGTGAGCTGGCTCCTCACCTTCCGCGACGGTGTCTGCGTCGCGGGTCTCCCAGCCGGCGATCGTCGTCCTACCGCAACGGTCCAGGAGGTCGATCGATGGCTGCTTGCTTCGAAGAAGCGAAAGTAACCGTTCCGGCAATCCTGGCTGCCAAAGGCGAGCGCAAGCTCGCGATGGTGACGGCCTACGATTTCACGTTCGCACGCCTGGCCGATCGCGCCGGCGCGGATCTTCTTCTCGTCGGCGACTCGCTCGGCATGGTGATGCAGGGATGTGAGAACACCCTGAGCGTGACCATGGACGAAATGGTCTACCACACGTGCATGGTCGCACGCGGCCACAGGCGCGCGCTGGTGGTCGGCGACATGCCATTCCTCTCCTACCAGGTCAGCGTCGCCGACGCGGTGGCCAATGCCGGGCGTCTCATCAAGGAAGGCGGCGCCGAGGCGGTCAAGCTCGAGGGCGGCGTGCACGTGGCCGAGACGGTCGCTCGCATCGCGGCGATGGACATTCCGGTGATGGGCCACATCGGCCTCACCCCGCAGTCCGTGCATCGCATGGGCGGGCACAAGGTGCAGGGCCGCAAGCCCGGCCGCGAGGCGGGCGGCCGCGAGCGTCTGCTCGAGGATGCGCTGGCGCTCGAAGATGCGGGAGCGTTCGCCGTCGTCATCGAAGGCGTGCCGGCCGATCTTGCCGCCGAGATCACGGCCGAGCTCACCATTCCGACCATCGGCATCGGTGCCGGCGTGCACTGCGACGGTCAGGTGCTGGTGCTGCACGACGTGCTCGGCCTCGAGGACCGTCTGGCGCCCAAGTTCGTCAAACGCTACGCCGAGCTCGGAAGCGCCGCCGTCGATGCGATGGCCCAGTACGTCGACGAGGTGCGCGCCGCGCAGTTCCCGACACCCGCGCATTCCTTCTCCTCCCCGCGAGCCGTGGCGCTGGCGAAAGAGGCGTAGCGAAGACCTGACCGCTCCGGCAACGGCGATGAAGATCATCCGGTCAGTGGCGAAGATGCAGGAGCTGTCGCGGCAGGCGAAGAGCGGCGGGCTCACCGTCGGGTTCGTGCCGACGATGGGCTATCTGCACGACGGACACGTCTCGCTGGTGCGCACGGCGCGCGAGAACAGCGACCTGGTCGTCGTGTCGATCTTCGTCAACCCGACGCAGTTCAACAGCGCCGAGGACTTCGCCAACTACCCGCGCGACGAGAAGACCGACGAGGCGCTGCTCGAGGAGGAGGGCGTGGACGTGCTCTTCCTTCCCAGCGCCGAGGAGGTCTATCCGCCCGGCGCCAGCACGCGCGTGCAGGTCTCGGGCCTGACCGACAACCTTTGCGGCGCGTTCCGCCCCGGTCACTTCGAAGGCGTCACCACGGTGGTTGCCGCGCTCTTCCACATGGTGCAGCCGGACGTGGCGGTCTTCGGGCGCAAGGACTTCCAGCAGCTCCAGGTCGTCACGCGCATGACGCGCGACCTTCACTTCCCGATCCGCATCCTTGCCGGCGAGACCCTGCGCGAGAGCGACGGGCTGGCAATGAGCTCGCGCAACGCGCGGCTCGGCGCCAAGGAGCGAGCGCAGGCGCCCGCGATCTACCGCGGCCTGCAGGCCGCGGCCGCCGCCTACGCCGCCGGCGAGCGCACCGCCGCTGTACTCAAGGACGCCGCGCGAGCCGAGCTTGCCGCGTTCCGCGTCGAATATCTGGAGATCGTCGATCCCGACGCCGTCTCGGCCACCGAAACGGCCGACGAGCGTTCGGTGATGGCGGTTGCCGCATGGCTCGGCCCCGTGCGGCTCATCGACAACGTGGTCCTGGCCGAGGAAGCCGCAAGGCTGCACGAGCGCACGTCGACCGCATCGGTGCGGCGGCAAGCGACAAACTGACGGAGTCTCATACAACCATGCGAAAGATGCTCAGAGGCAAAATCCATCGGGCGACCATCACCGGCGCCGACTTGGAGTACGAAGGCAGCGTCACGATCGACTCCGATCTGCTCAAGGCATCCGGGATCATCGAGAACGAGGCCGTGTGCATCTGGGACGTGACCAATGGCGAGCGCTTCGAGACCTACGCCATCGAAGGCCAGCCCGGCTCCGGCGTCGTCTGCGTCAACGGCGCCGCCGCGCACAAGGTCAACGTCGGCGACCTCATCATCATCGCCGCCTTCGGGTGGATGAGCGACGAGGAGGCGCTGAAGTGGAAACCGTCGGTCGTCTTCGTCGACGACAAGAACCGCGCCGTCGACCTCGGCCGCAAGCACGAGATCGGCGGACAAGCGCACCTGAAACGAGTCTGGGGCTGAGTCCGCCGAATCCATCCTGCTGGTCCGCACGGCGCCGGCTATAGTCGGCAGGATGGACGCGCCCGCGCAGGCCCAGGAGAGTCTGGCGCCCCGGCTCGAAGTCTCCTGCAGCGTGTGCGGGACCGCCGACTACCGGCTGATCGCCAGCGCGCATGAGCTCGAGGCTCAGCGGGAATACCTCATCCGGTTCCACCGCCGCCGCCTGCGCCCGCCCGACCGGCCCGACGCGGCGCATGGGCAACGCCCGGCGGCAGCCGACGCCGTCGCGCCCGACGCGGCGCATGAGCAACGCCCGGCGGCAGCCGACGGCGTCGCGCACGACACGGGGCCGAAGCAGCGAACCGCGCGCGACGGGCAGAGCGCGCCCGAGAGCACGGCGACCGCGCACGACAGCGTGGACGACTCCGCGCTCGAGGAGCGCGCCGACTTCACGCAGAACTACGCGACCAACATCGTCGCGTGCACGCTCTGCGGCCTGATCCTGCGCCACCCGCGTCCGCCTGCCGACGCCATAGCCGCGGCCTATGCGGCCGATACGTACGGCGAGGAGCGCCTTGCCGCGCTGTACCAGTCGCAGGTCGAGCTGTTCCGCCCCAAGGCGCAGCGGCTGCAGCGGCTGCTAGGGTCGCGCCGCGATCCGGTGGTGCTGGAGATCGGCAGCTTCGTTGGCGGCTTTCTGGCGGCTGCGCGCGAGCTCGGCTGGAGCGCATTCGGCATCGATCCTGGACAGGAGGTGGTGGAGTTCTGTGCGAAGCGCGGGCTGTCGGTGCTTCGCGAGGAGGTCGAAAGCTGCGAGTTCCCCGCCGCCGGCGCCGACTGCATCGCCATCTGGAACACGTTCGATCAGCTTCCCAATCCGCATCCGATCCTGCGCTCGGTGCGCCATTCCCTGAGGCCGGGAGGAATCCTGGCCGTTCGCGTTCCGTGCGGTCCGTGTTTCGAGCACGCGATGCGCTGGCTGCGCCGGGCGCCGCATGCGCTGCATGCGCCCGTGCTGGCCGCGCTGGCGTGGAACAACCTGCTGTCGTTCCCGTATCTGCACGGGTACTCGCTGGCCACGCTGGACCGGCTGATGGGACAGTACGAGCTCGAGCGCGTCGGTTTCACCGCCGACGTGCTCACGCGCCTGGCCGATGATCAGACCCGACCATGGGCGGCGTGCGAGGAACGCGTCCTCAAGGGCGCTTGGCGCGCCGCTGCGCGCGCAGCCGCAGCGATCGCACCCGAGCGGGCCGCGGATCGGACGCCGTGGTTCGACGCCTACTACCGCATGCCCGCCCGGGCCTCCTGACGGTCACTCGTTCTCCGCCTCCACGTGGGCCGACAGCTCCACGCCGCCGGCTGCCGAGAACATCGAAACGAGCTTGGACAGCACCGCAAATTCCACATCGTAGCCGATGGTGACGGTCACGTCGGTGCCGGGCTCGCCGCCGGCGTTGGCGACGGTGATGCTGGCCGCGGATGCGTCCAGCCCGGCGTCCTCCAGCATGGTGGTGGCCGCCGCGATGACCTCGCTCTCGGTTGGCCGCGGACAGCTCGCCTCCGATCCGACGCGTGCCGCCTCCCCGGCCGCATTGGCAAGCGTCTGCCGGATGATGAACGCGCGGCCGAACTCGACAGTCGCGAACAGCGTCATCAGCATGAACGGCATGGCCATCGATACCTCGAGGACCGCCACGCCGCGGCTGTTCTGCTCCTTGAACCTCTTCGGACGAAACATTGGCCTTTCTCCTTAACGCACGAGGTCGGGGCCGCCGGCCAGCACGCCGAAGTCGGGCCCGCCGCTCTCGGACAGCTCGATCACGTCACACTGCACGCGCGCTTCGATGCGCTTGTCGGGGGCCGTCAGGACCTTGGTGATGACGGCGCGTGCGACGCCGATGATGCGGATCCATCCGTTGGGGTTGCTGCAGTCGTCGCGATCGTAAACCGGGATCAGCACGGGCATCTCCCCGGCGGCGTTCTTCTTCGCGTTGTACAACGCGAGCAGCTCGTTGATCGCGCTCGTGACGGTACCGCCGCTGAAGATGAAGCTGGTGCTCTGCACGTCGATCTCGGGACTGACGAAGGTGTTCGTTCGAAGGCCGTTCAGGATGGCTTTCAGCTCCGAGCCGCTGGCCGGCGCCTGCTCGAACGTGTGCCAGCCTGCGCAGCCCTCGGTGCTGCCGGTCGGATAGAACGTGATGGTGTTCTGAACGCTGCACGGCGAAGCCTTGCCCTTGTACCAGGCCTTGGCGATCGCCACGGGAAAGTCTGCGCTGCCGGGCGGCAGGTAGCGCACGCCGCTGATGCGCGCGGCCGCATCGCTGCGAACCGGGAAAGCGTCGCGGCCCGTGATGCCTGCGAAGAGTCCCGGCACCATCCCGTTGGAAACGTCGTCTCGGCGCGCCGTCACGGCAGCTGCGTCGACGCGCTCGTTGGTTTCGATGAACTGCCCGGTCGAGTTGTCCCACCGGCCGATCTTGACGTCCTCGGGAGCAACGGTGATTGAGACGCCGCCGGCGCTGTTCTTGAGCGCGCGCTGGTTGGCTGCCTCCGCGACTCGAAGCTTTTCGGCCGGCGTCAGGCTGTTGCTCAGGAAGTCTTCCCGCCCCTCGTCCATGTACACGCGCGCGATCTCTTTGGCTGCCGACTCCGCAGCAAGATCGGCTACCGTCTGCAGCTCGGCGTGCGTGACGAACAATTGACCGCCGTCGATGACGAGCGCTGCCATCGCCAGCGTCCCCGCAAGAGTTCCGGCTACACCGACGGATGTTCCGCCGCGTTCCGACGCGTGGCGTGTCGTCGACATTCCGGATACGTCGACTTTGGTGCACCAAAGCCGTCTTCGCCCTCGCGTGCTTTTCGTCTCATGGCCGACCCGGCAAGTGCGTGTTACTTGTCTCAAGAAAACGAGACAGCGTTCCCAATTCAGGACATTCGATGTCTCACCCATTCTCATTTCAGGATTGCAGTCCGGTGACGTGCTACCGCGTTTCCGGATCGCGGACACTCCCCCTTGCAACGTCGCGTTCATGTGTGGCTCCTCGGATCGCTGCGCCAATGGTAGATTCGCGAGAGCGTCCCCCTTGTTCCCACCGGACGCATCAACGCTTGGCACGCAGATCCGCAGCAGCATGAGCAAGGCGGGGACCATTCGTGCCAGGCGGCTTTAAAGGTTCTAAGGCTGTTGCCGCTGCGCAAAGTTCGGCATGGCCATTCCACGTGCTAGAGAGCAGGGATGGCCAAGCCGGCAAAGGGATCCAAAGCGGCCACGGGACGCATCGCCGAGAACCGAAAGGCGCGGTTCAACTATGCCATCGAGGAGACTCTGGAGGCGGGAATCGTTCTGACCGGAACCGAAGTGCGCTCGGCGCGCGCCGGCGGCGTCAACCTCTCGGACTCGTACGTTCGCATCCAGGGCGGCGAGGCGTGGCTTCTCAACTGCCGCATCTCTCCGTATCCACCGGCCGGCCGCTTCAACCACGACCCGTTGCGCGAGCGCAAGCTGCTGCTGCACCGCCGCCAGATCGACCGGCTCGACGGCCGCAGCCGCACCGAAGGCTACACGCTGGTGGTGACGCGGATGTATTTCGACGAAAAGGGCCGCCTCAAGGCCGAGGTCGGCCTGGGCCGCGGAAAAAAGCTCTACGACAAGCGCGCCAGTGCGCGCGAGAAGGACGCCAAGCGCGAGATCGAGCGGGCGATGCGCCACCGCGGGTGATCCCGCGACCGGCCGCGCGTCAGCCGAGGCGGCCGCACGTCAGCCGAGGCGCCGCGCGTCAGCCGAGGCGGCCGCGATCAATCTTCCCGGTCGCGTTGCGCGGGATCTCCGACAGGAAGCGGTATACCCGCGGCCGCTTGTACGGGGCGAGCGTGCGCTCGGCCTCCTCGCGCAGCCGCCGCTCGAGCTCGCCCGCATCGACGACACCGGGAGCGGCGACGACGAACGCGCCCACGACCTCGCCGAGATCCTCGTGGGCCACGCCGCTCACCACGACTTCGGCCACGCCGGCAACCGCCGACAGCGGCGCCTCGACTTCGCCCGGAACCACGTTGGAGCCGCCGACGATGATGAGCTCCTTGAGGCGCCCGTCGACCCACAGGTCGCCGCGCTCATCGAAGTGACCGAGGTCGCCGCTGCGAAAGAAGCCGTTCTCGAACGCCGCCGCGTTCGCCTCCGGCGCGTTGCCATAGCCCGGCATGACCGCGGGGCCGCGGACGCAGATCTCGCCGCGCTCGCTCGCGCGCCCGATCTCGCGCTGCAGGTAGCGGCCGATGTCGGTGCGCAGGGCCACGGTGGTGCCGGGTAGCGGCGCACCGACGGTGCCGGGGCGCGGATGCGCCGGCGAGGTCGACGTGATGATGCCGGTCTCCGTCAATCCGTAGCGGTTGATCAGAGCGGCGCCGAGCCGCTCGCGCACGCTGTGCCAGAGCGCCGACGGCAGCGGCGCCGACCCGCTGACAGCCAGGCGCAGGCTCGCCAGCGCGCCCTCGCTGCCTTCCGCCTGGACGAGCCGTGCATAGATGGTCGGCACCGCCATCAGCAGATCGATGTCGCACGTGCGCAGAGCGGCCAGCGTGGAGGCGGGCTCGAACGCCGGCAACAGGGTCACGCGATTGCCAGCCAGCAGCGACCCGTACAGCGCCACGACCAGGCCATGGAAATGATGCGCGGGCAGCACGTGCAGGAGGCGGTCGTCGCTGCTGCGCTGCCACAGCGTGGCCAGCGACTGCAGGTTCGAGCGCAGGTTGCCGTGCGTCAGCGGCACGCTCTTGGGAGCTCCAGTCGTACCCGAGGTGAAGATGACGAGAGCGGTGGCATCGTCGGCGACGTCGGCAGGAGCGAGCGCGCGGCGCGCGGCTGCCGCATCCGAAAGGGCAGGTGGCTCGGCGTCCTCCGTCCACCATTCCACGGCCGCGACCTTTGGCGCAGGCCGCTCGCCATGCTCGAGCGGTCGCCGCGCGCCGGCAGTCGCATGCGGCTCGGCATCGTTCCTGAGGGACGATGCGTGGCGCTGCGCGGCGTGTGCGTCGGCAAAGGATCGCGAAGAGACCACCAGACGCGGACGCGCGGCGGCAAGAACCCGGGCGACCTCCGGCCCCGTCATTGCCGTGTTGATGGGGACGACCGCGTACCCGCCCGCCAGCGCGGCAAGGTGCAGAGGCGCAAGCTCGGGCCCGCGAGAAAGCGCCAGGGCGATGCCGTCGCCGGGCCGGAGCCCCTGCGCCGCAAATGCCGCCCGCCACGTGCCGGCGCGCACCAGCAGCTGATCAGAGGGGAGCGACCATGCCGGCTGCGCGCGCGCGTCGACGCCGGCGAGGACGCAGCGCTGCGCGTGGCGGCGATGGGACTCGAGGATGTGTTCAGCGAGGTTCAGGCGCGGACCTTGTCAGGGGCCGCTGGTGCGGCGGGCAGTGCGCCGCCCGAGCTCAGCGCTGCGGCTTCCAGCGCAGCACGAACTTCTCTTCGGTCATCGTCTCGGGCGACTTCTGCTTGGCCAGGATGGCGTCGGAGGCGCGAAGCTCGCGGATCTTCGCCAGCGCTTCCTTGCCCTGCGCCATGCCGTGCCGCACCAGGTAGCAGCCCACGACCATGCCGGTGCGGCCGTTGCCGTTGGAGCAGTGGACGAGGGTGGGGCTGTCGCGGCCATCGATCTCGGCGTCGATGGCGTCCAGGATCAGCTCCATCTCCTGCTCGGTCAGAGTGTTGCCGTCCTCGATGGCGTAGCGCGCGATCTCGACGATGACGCCGCGCTCCTCGCCCATCTTCTCGAGCACGTCCTCGTAGGGAATGTAGTGATCGCCGCTCTCGATCTCCTCCATCTCCTCTTCGGGCATGAGGTTGATGACGGAGTGGATGCCGCAATCCAGAAGCGCCTTCATGCGCTGCTCGGTCGCTGCCTTGGTGGGGCCGCCGGGATAGGCGCCTGCGAGCAGAACCTGCGGAATGACCCAAAAGGTTCCGGGGAATGGTGTTGCTGGATCTGGATTGCTCACGGGAGGAAGTGCGCGCAAGCGAAGGCGTCAGTTTTTTCGAGCGGCGCCACTGTTACTCGTCGGAATTGCCTAGGTCAAGCAGGTTCCGTCGGTCTGGACGAGGCTTTCTGCGGCCTTGCCGTGAGCGTCGAGCGTTGCGCGGGCGCCCGGTCGATTTGTTGCGTGGCAGCACGTCCGAGCGTAAGGTCCGCGTCGCCGAAGGATCGCTGTCGCATGACGCGCCGTGCGTCGATGCGATGCCGGAAGGATCGCGCGCGGCGCCTATTTCAACGTCCCGTCAGGAGGAGACTTTCATGAGAGAGTTCGGCCTATACATCAACGGCCAATGGGAAGCCGCCAAGGGCGGCAAGACCGCACCCACCATCAATCCGGCCACCGAAGAGCCGTGGGCCAACGTCGCCGTCGCCGACCGTGAGGACGTCCGCAAGGCGGTGGCCGCCGCTAAGAAGGCCCACGACAGCGGGGTGTGGCGCAACAAATCGCCGCAGGAACGCGGCGAGATCCTGCAGAAAGTGGCCGCCGCCATCTTCGAGCGCCAGGACGAGCTGGCGGCCGCCGAGGTGCAGGACGGCGGCGGCACGATGCGCAAGGCCATGAGCATGGACGTCCCCGGCGCCGCGCAGACCTTCTTCCATTTCGGTCAGTTCATCCAGGGCGACGAGTACAAGGCGATGCTGCAGGAGGAGTACGACGAGACCGTTCCGATCCCGTCGCACAACCTGGTCGTGCGCGAGCCGATCGGCGTCACCGCCGGCATCACGCCGTGGAACTTCCCGATGATCATGGGCGCATGGAAGATCGCGCCGTCCATCGCGGCCGGCAACACCTGCGTCATCAAGCCCGCATCCGTTACGCCCGTGACCACGCTGATGCTGGCCGAGATCTGTACCCAGGCGGGTGTTCCGGCCGGCGTCGTCAATGTCGTCAGCGGCCCCGGCGGCACGGCCGGTGAGGAGCTGGCCACGCACCCGGACATCGGCAAGGTCGCCTTCACCGGTTCGACCGAGGTCGGCAAGCGCATCATGCAGCTCGGCGCCGGAACGTTGAAGAAGGTCACGCTCGAGCTCGGCGGCAAGTCGCCCAACATCATCCTGCCCGACGCGAACCTGGATACCGCGGCGCTGGGCGCGCTGTTCGGGACGTTCATGCATCAGGGACAGATCTGCGAGTCGGGTACGCGCGTGCTGGTGCACGAGTCCATCCACGACGAGTTCCTCGAGAAGATGGTCGAGGGCATCAAGCGCATCAAGATCGGCGACACGATGGATCCGACCACGGGCATGGGCCCGCTCGTGAATGCGCAGCAGCGCGAGACGGTCGAGAAATACGTCGCGCTCGGCAACGAGCAGGGCGCCAAGTGCGTCACCGGCGGCAAGCGCCCCGACGGCATCAGCAAGGGCTACTACTTCGAGCCGACGATCTTCGACCAGGTCGACAACAAGATGCGCATCGCGCAGGAGGAGATCTTCGGCCCGGTGGTCTCGGTCATCCGCTTCAAGGATGAGGATGAGGCCGTGCGCATCGCCAACGACTCGGTCTACGGCCTGGGCGGCGCCGTGTGGTCAGCCAACAAGGAGCGTGCGGTGGCGCTGGCGCGTCGCATCGAGACCGGCACGGTGTGGGTCAACGACTACCACATGATCAACCTGCGATTCCCGTTCGGCGGCTACAAGCAGAGCGGAATCGGCCGCGAGCTCGGCAAGTGGGGCATGGCCGAGTACCACCAGCTCAAGCACATCCACGTCGGCGAGCACACCGGCCCCGAAGGCAAGTTCTACTTCCAGATGCTCCTCAACTGACCGCGGCGCGGGGCGCGTCCACCAGACGCGCCCCGCCACGCGCGGCGGTGCCTGAGCAGCGGGTACGCCGCTCGGGCACGGGCGACATCCTGCCGTTCGCGAACCACGCAGCCACCGGCACTTTCACGATCGACATGCCCACCATCGATATCACCGCCCGCGCCGCTGAGATCGTCGAGCGCGTGCGCGCGCAGCGCAGCGGCCCGCTGACGTTCACCATCGACGGCGGCTGCTGCGAAGGGACGGCGCCTCATCTGTACGAGCACTACGTGCTCGCGCCCGGCGCGCACGCCGTGGCGGAGGTCTGCGCCGTTCCCGTCTACATGCCCGAGGCGATGGCGACGCTGTATGAGGACGCGCGCGTGACCATCGACGTCGTCGACGATCCCCTCTCGGACGCGATGTCGCTGGAGACGGAGTACGGAGTGCGGTTCGTGCTGCGCGAGAGCGCGAGCGGCGCCGCCGAGTAACTCGAGGCCGCGCAGTCCAAGCGCGCGGTCGACCAGCAACTCGAGGCCGCGCAGACTAGCGCGCGGTCGACCAGCCGATCTTGCAGACGCCGCCTTCGCCCTCGTAGTAGCGCTGCAGCTGCTCGCGGCACCTGGCAAGCGCGGCGGCCTGCGCCGCCCTGGCCGTGGCATCGCACGCGCCGGTCGAGATCCCGAAGCCTGCCGCGCGAGCCACCGCGCAGTGTCCGCCCGGCTGCGTGGACGCGGTGTGCACGCACGCGGCCGGCGATTTGCTGGTTCGGCCGCAGCCCTGCTGCGCGCACTCGCGCGCGGCGGCAGGATCGGAGCGCCAGCAGGCGCCCCAGCCGCCGCCGCCGTGCTTCCCATCGGTCGGCTCGGTGAAGATCGATGCGAATGCGGTGGAGGGGACCGACCGCGATCCCGATACGACGGCAGGCGGCGGATCGACTTTGGCCAGCGCTCTCGGGCTCGGGTCAGACTCGCTCGTGCGGCCGCGCGGAGCTTCTTCGGCCGGTTCCTCGACCGCGGCGAAGCGGTCATCCCGCGCGGCGCGCGGATCGTCGTACTGCTGGCGAGGGGCCGCGTCGCCGTATCCGTCGCGACCGCCATCGGAGCGCGTGTCGTTGCCGGGCAGATCGCCGGAGCGCGGGCTGTCGCGCATCGCGCGCTCCTCACCGCCGCGGCCGGCCGCCTCGGCGCCGGCGCGCGCCTCATCGCCGCGGCGAGCGGCCTCGGCGCCGGCGCGCTCCTCATCGGCGCGGCGAGCGGCCTCGGCGCCGGCGCGCTCCGTCTTCGCCGCCGCCGCCAGCCGTGCCTGCTCGGCCTTGGAGGCCGCGGCCTCGCGCGCTCTGGCCTCGGCCTGCTCCTTCTGCATGCGCGCCTCGACCTTGGCCCTGGCCTCGGCGGCGATGCGGGCCTGCGCCTCGGCTCTGGCCTTCGCCTCGGCCTCGGCCTTGGCCCGCGCTTCTTCCTGCGCCGCGGCAATGGCCACGGCCTTGAGCTTGGCCTCCGACATCGCCTTCTCGAGCGCCTCGGCGCGCGCTTCGGCTTCGGCTCGCGCCTTCGCCTCGGCTTTGGCCTTGGCCAGAACCTCGGCCATGGCCGGATCGATATTCGGATCGACGTCGACCGCCGCAGCCGATCGCGATGCATCGGCCGCCGATCCCGGGGCCGCACCGGCGACGTTGCCACCGCCGGCGCCCGCGCCGGCGCGAGCTGTCGATGCACCGTCCGCTGCGACCGCAGTCCCGGTGCCCCTGGCAGCGTCCGCCGAAGCGCTGCCAGCCGCCGCGCCGCCCGGCGCGGCGCTGCCAGGCGAAATGCCGCCAGCCGCACCGCTGCCAGGCGCAGCCGGCACGCCCGGCGCGACGGCGCGACCAGAGGCGGGCGCCGTCGCTGCACCGGCAGGCGAAGCATCGTGTGTGGTTTCCCTGTCGCCGGCGGCGATCATCTGCGCGTCGTCGGCCGCAGGCCCGCCGCGTGCGCGCGCCCACATCAGCGAGGTCGCATACAGCGCACCGCCCGCGAAGATGACCATCGTCGCGGCAATCATCGTCTTCGCGAACACGCTCATGCCGCGCGGCTCAGCGGCGTACGATTCGACGTCGTAGTCGAGCGGCCTCGGCATCCGGTACGCCGGATGGGGAACGGCCGGTGCGGGCTGCGGCAAAGCAGCCGTATTCGCAACGACGGGCGGCGGCGCGCCGGCCGCTTGCACCGTCGCGCTGGCCTCGCCGGCGGCGCCCGCTTTTCCCGTCGCCTGGGACTTTGCATCTACCGGAGCTGCAGCGCCGCCAGCCGCGGCAGCACCGCCAGCCGCAGCACCACCTCCGCCGGCAGGTGCACCGCGCGCATGCGAAGCCGCGGGTGCAGCGCTCGCAGCCGACGAGCCCGCAGCGGCGCCCGTGGCCGCCACGTCGCGCGCATCCGCAGCGGCGCCCGCAGCGCTGCGTGCACTCTGCGCATCATCGGCCGAAGCCGCCGCCGCGCCTGCGTCCTCACCGCCCGCGCCGCGACCTGCCGCGGGCCCGGCCCGCCCGCTTTCCGCAAGCGCACGGGCGAACTCATCCATCGTAGGGAAGCGTCCCGACGGAATCGGCGAGCGCGCACGCTCGATGGCCGCGACGAATGCCGCCGGCAGATCCTTGCGCACGGCGTCGAGCGGCTTGCCGCTGACGGCCGGCACGCTGCCGGTGAGCATCTCGTACAGCACGACGGCCAGCGAGTACTGATCGGGCCGGCCATCGAGGCCGCGTTCTCCGCGAACCTGCTCGGGCGCGAGATAATGCGCCGTCTCCTTGGCAACGCCTGCAACGGCCGGCGGCGTCCAGCCCGGAGGACGCGGAATGCCGACGTCCATCAGCTTGATGGTCGCGTCGTCGCAGAAGAAGACGTTCTCGGGCTTCAGGTTCCTGTGAACGGTGAAGTTGTGCATGTAGGCGAGCGCGTTGCTCAGCGCCTCGCCCACGCGCAGCACTTCGTCGTAGCGGAACTGGCCGCCGCTGGTGAAGCGCTCCTGCATCTCCACGCGCAGCGTGCGTCCCGAGAGCAGCTCCATCGTCAGGAAGTAGTTGGGTCCCTCGCACTGGACGTCGTAGACCTTGACGATGTTTCGGTGCGAGAGCTCGCCCGCCACGCGCCCTTCGCGCAGCAGCCGCTCGCGGGCCTTGTCGTTGGGGATCAGGCCCGGGAGCATGATCTTGAGCGCGACCTCGATCTGCCGCTTGCGATCGTAGGCGCAGTAGACCGCGCTCATGCTTCCGGCGCCGAGGACGCGCTTGATCTCGTAGCGGCCCGCGAAGACGTCGCCCGGCGCTACGCCGATGCGCTCGAACATCGTGGCCGGCTCGTTGCCGGTGCCGAAGTACCTGGGCTGAACGCGCTCGTCGGGACGGTTCAGGGCCTGCTCGGCCTCCTGCAGGGTCTTGACCAGGAAACGGTGGGCGGCCTCGAGCTCGGCCAGCTGCTCGCGGTGCTGGAAGCGGGCGTCGTCGGTGGTGGCCACCGACAGCAGGGTCGAGAGCTGACGCTTGCGCGTATCGAAGGCGGCCTTGAGCTCCCGACGGCCGAAACCTTCGTCCAGCCCCATCACCTCCAGTGCACGGACCCGTTCCACGCTGCTCCCCTCCACCCGTTGCTTTAGAGCCACTTGGCGACTGCGGCAAACACTTCCGTCAACAAGTTACGCAAGGTCAGGATGATAGGGCGGGCGGGCGCCGAGGCCGGCGGCGGCGGGGCCGATGATGGCGGCGGGCGGAGGCTACGACGCCGGCGGCAGGGCGGCCGATGTTGCGGTTGGCGATGCCATGAGTCGCTCCACGTGGCCGCTGATGCGGTGGGCGGAGGCTACGACCCGGCCTGCGGCGGACAGACGAATGTTGCCGCGGCGCGCCCGACCTCCTCCTCGTGCCCGATGAGGAAGTGATCGGCGCCGCTTACGACGACGGTCTGCGACAGGGCCGGCAGCGCGCGGCTGAGCTGCTCGAAGTCGCCGAGGCGGCAGTAGGGGTCGCGGTCACCGGCCAGCAGCAGGACCGGCTTTGCCAGAGAGGGCGCGGGCAACTCGCCCATCATGGCAAGGGGCGGGGCAACGGCCACGACGCAGGAGACCAGGTCGTGGGACGCCGAGGCGAGCGCGACCGCCGCGCCGAAGGAATAGCCGGCCAGGGCGACGTCGGAGACGCCGATCTCGGAGGCGAGGAACGCCAGGGCCGCGGCAGCATCGGCGGTCTCGCCGCGGCCGCCGGCATGAATGCCGCCGCTTCGGCCCACGCCCCGGAAATTGAAGCGCAGCGTGGCCTGGCCGGCCGCGCGAAGATGCTCGGCCAGCGCGATGACGACGTTGTTGTCCATCGAGCCGCCGTAGAGCGGATGCGGATGGCAGATGACCACGCCGCCGGCCGGCTGCTCGGGCAGGGACAGGCGGCCCTGCAGCCGCAGGTCGCCGCATGGGAAGAAGATGTCGCGCTCCATGGCTGGCCGGGATTAGGCGGCTGGCCGAGGTGGAGCAAGGGCGGGCGGCGCACATGGCGCTTGGGGCGATTGGCGCAGTGCACGAGCGAAGGTGGTCGGGGCGGGCCGCTCAACAATAGGAGATGAGAGGTTGTCGCATGCGCCATGCGGCCTTATAGTCCCTGGCGGAACGTAACGTTCATCCCTTCGGGGGCGATATGGGCTCGACGAAGGTCATGAAACAGGAGCTGCATGCCGAGCGCTCTGCCGACTCGTTAATCCGGTAGAAAACAACGTAACTGCGGATAACACCGATTACGCTCTCGCTGCTTAATTAGCAGCGACGTCCTGCCCTCACTCTCCCGCTGTGTGGGACAGGGCGTAATGATGCGGGATAGGGATCTGGTGCTACGCCGTCTGGCGCCAGCTCGAAACAGTAGACGGCTGGCTGTCCGGGAGCCCGTCCGTAGGCGCTCCGGCCAGTGAGATAAAATTACGGACTAAGCATGTAGAGGTTGTTGTGGATTGCTTTCGGACGGGGGTTCGATTCCCCCCGCCTCCACCATCCCGTGGTTTGCCAGACAACGGCAGACCACGGCAAACCAAGCCTAATTAGATAGTTAGCGGATACCCTCTCCGAAGGGCGTGGTCTGCTGTGTGCGGATTCCGACGATTTCGAACGCCAATTCCGACGCAAGCCGAACGGGCATTCCGGGCGATGCCGAACACCGCTTCCGGCTGATGCCGAACGCGGCGCGGTGCGCGTGAGCGGTTCCTGTCCTACGACTCCTCCTTCGTCAAACCCGAGCGCTTCTTGCGAATCGATTCACCCTTGAGCCTGAGCTCGTGGGCGTTGTGCACGAGCCGGTCGAGTAGCGCATCGGCAATGGTCGGATCGCCGACCAGGCGGTGCCAGTCCTTCACTGGGAGCTGACTGACGACAATCGTCGAGCGCAGCCCGTGCCTGTCGTCCAAAATCTCGAGCAGGTCACGACGCTCGCTCTCCGCGATCGGCGCCAGCCCCCAGTCGTCGAGTACGAGCACGTCCGACGAGGTCATCGCTCCGACGCCGCTCGGGCGTATGGGCCGGTGTCTGGCCGAGATCGCCGCCATGGCGCCGCAGCAGCGGCCCGTGGACTTGTACGCCAAACTGGCCGAGGTGGCCCGATGAGCCGCGCCAGTCAGCCCTCGCTCGACATCGACGTCACGCGCGCGCGCCTGGAGCGTCTCGGCCTGGTGCGCGCTTGCGAGCAGCTCGAGGTGCTGCTCGTTGATGCGGTCAAAGCCGAGCTGGCCCCGCACCGGTTTCTCGACCAGGTGCTCGAATCCGAGCTGGCCTGGCGCGAGGACCGGCGTGTGCGCACCTCGCTTCGGCTCTCGGGTCTTCCCACTGGACAGACCATCGGCAGCTTCGACTTCAGCTTCCAGCCGTCCATCGAGCGCAGCCGCATCGAGACGCTGGGGACGTGCCAGTGGATTCGCGAGAACCGCACTCTGCTGATCCAGGGGCCGCCCGGCGTGGGCAAGACGCACTTGGCCATCGCGCTGGCAGTGCGTGCCGTCGAATGCGGCTTCGGCGTCAGCTTCTACAGGCTTGATGAGCTGATGGCGGCTCTGCGGCGTGATTCGGAGCTGTCACCGTCGCGGCTGCGGCGTAAGAAGTACCTGTCGGCCTCCCTGCTCGTCATCGACGAGTCGGCTTCGACCCGATGACGCGCCAGGAGGCCAGCCTGTTCTTTCGCCTGGTATCCCACCGCTACCAGCGCGGCAGCATCCTGATCACCACGAACAAGGGCATCCGCGAGTGGCCTGAGATACTGGCCGGCGACGAGGTGCTGGCGACTGCGATCCTGGATCGGCTACTGCACAACAGTCACGTCCTGGACATCAAAGGGCGCAGCTACAGGCTCCGAGACCTGGAGCGCGCCGTTAGCCAGCAATCGTAGAGGAGGATGTCGCCGGCGACGCAAAACCAAAAACGAACAGTCGAAGAATTCAGGGCTTAGGATCAACCGAGGTGCGCGAATCTGGATGTCGTCTTAGTGCGCGAGACTGGGTGTCGCTGGACAGGCGCCAGTCATAACTGGCCAGCGTGATCGCTTCGCCCTGGTCACGCAGGTAGAGCATTGACGTCAGGTGCAACGCATCCAGGGTGCGACCGTGGACGGAATGGGTCCTTGGCCCGCGTCAGTAGGCGCTGGCCCGGCTCGGTCCTTCTCGGAAAGCTTGGCGTCATCGCATTCGCCGTCGTTTCACCTAGGTCCCGTTACTTTTGTTTTGGATCGGTGGCCAGCGGCAGGGACCAGTTCTGACCCCGGGCCCGCGCATGATCCCTAGCGTTTCGGCATGGAGGGAGTGGCTAGCGGTGGGCGTGCGGCGGCCGAGCGGCGGCCGAGCGGGAGACGTCGACCCATCAGACGTTCGCACAGATCCTTTCGGCAACAACAGCTGAATGCAGCCGCCGTGTGCCCGCGCGGGCGCTCCTGGCAAACGGGATGGCCAAGACCGCGGCCACCGCCGGCGGACGGGGCGAGAAGTATGCGATCAAGCGGCGCGTGCTCGAGCACAGCGTGGCCAAGTTCGGCGAGCGCTACCGCTTTGGTGTCGCTCGAGAATGACCGGTGAGTCGGCGGCGCTGCGGGACGAGAGCGCGGTGTGCCTGCATTTGCCGGTCGGACGGAGCGGCCACGGGGTGCGCGAGTGTTGGCGATGTCAGCGGGAGCCCAATAATCCCCAGTCATGGGAATCCGATTTTCCCCACCCTCCCAACCACGGAGGAAAGCGATGGGGATTGAAAACGAGCACACGGAACGGAGCCTGAGCCTCGGGACATCTGGTCTCGAGGAGGGCTTGATGGTCAGGCGGGAGCGGTGGGAGGAGATCCAGCGGCTGCGGGTGGAGGATCGGCTGTCGGTCTCGGAGATCAGCCGGCGACTGGGACTGGATCGGAAGACGGTGCGAAAGTGGCTGCGACAGCGGCGCTGGGAGCCGTATCAGAGGCCGGACC